>DASVSK010001009.1:0-2853 GCA_036388135.1 Pyrinomonadaceae bacterium
CCCCCCCGCTTCTCGTTTCGCGCGCCCCGCGGCGTGCGGGGCGGCTCAGCTCTGTTCGGCGATGTCGCGCTCAAGCGCGAGGAGCGTGCGCTTGAGCATGGCGCGGTGTGCGGCGCCGGTGGCGTGCTCCAACTGGTCGAGCGTGCGTGCGCGGGAGAGTTCGAGCGAGGCGAGGCGCTCGCCGCGGGCGCGCTCCTCGGGCGAGAGAGTCCGGAGGTCGCCCCGCTCGGACTCTCGAAAACTCTCCTCCTGCTGCGACTCGACGGACTTGCTCTCCCAACCGCGCGCCAAGGTAGCCCACCCCCGTCGTAAAATTTAAGGGGCGGCCTGCGCTTCCGCGTGCAGGCCGCCCGCGTCCGGGTTAAACCGCCGAAGACCCCCGCGCCTCCGTTAGCGGCCGTTGAGTTGCAGCGAGCGCAGGATGTCGTTGAACGCCCGCTGGTAGGTCGTGTACTCGTTCTGCGGCGAGACGGCGGCCATGTATAACACCTGCCCGTTGCCGAGCGTCGTCGTGACGATGGTCACGCGCTCGGCGCGCCCCGTCAGCGGCGAGCGCCCCGTCAGGGTCGTGGCGAGCGCGGCGCGGCCGTCGACGGTCGAGCGCGTGAAGCCGCCGGCCTGGCGCAGGTAGCCGTTCTCGCCCTGGATGAGCGAGCCGACCACCTCGCGCGCGGCGCTCTGCAAGTCGTTGTACTGCGTCTGGCCGACGCCGAACATCACGCCGTGCGTGATGCCCTGCGCGCCGTACGCGCCCTCGGGGGCGTAGGAGACGGAGCCCTGGTCGCCGCCGGCCTGCCGCCAGTTCGACGGGATGGCGACGCTGAAGAGGCTCGTCCGCTGCGTCTGGTACTGCGTCGAGGGGTAGGCCACGCGCTCGCCGCGCGCGTAGACGCCGCCCTGCTGCTGCGGGTACTGCTGCCCCTGGTCGGGGTACTGCTGGCCGCCGCCCTGGTTCGGGTAGCGCTGGCCGGAGCGCGCGATCTCCTCCATCGTGCGCGCGCGCGGGTAGCCGCGCAGGCGCGCCTGCACCTGCCGGAACTCGGCCGAGTCGCCGCGGCCGCCCTCGACCCGCAGCATCGCGGCCTCCTGCATGATGCGCTGCTCGCGGTTGCCGGGGTTCGGGTGGCTCGAAAGCCACTCGGGGCCGCCCGAGCCGCCGCCCTGCTGGGCGATGGTGCGGAACATGCTGGCGAGGTCGCGCGGGTCGTAGCCGGCGCGCGCCATGATCTGCGCGCCGAGGATGTCGGACTGCGTCTCGTACTTGCGGCTGTACTTGAGCGCGCCCGCGCCGAAGCCGATCTGCGAGCCGGCCGCGACCACCTGCCCGATGCCGCCGCCGATGACCGCGCCCGCGATCTGACCCAGCACCGAGCCGATCTGGAACTTCTGCGTCTCGGTGGCCTGCGCGGTGGCGTGGCGGAGCGCGACGTGGCTGATTTCGTGCGCCATCACGCCGGCCATCTCGCCCTCGGTGCGCGCCGCCTCGATCATCCCCCGGTTGACGAACATCGGCCCGCCGGGCAGCGCAAAGGCGTTGATGTCGCGCGCGTCGACGACGTCGAACGAGTAGCGGAACGAGGGCTGCTGGAACTCAGAGGGGATGGCCGCGACCAGCCGCTGGCCGACCCTGTCCACGTAGCCGTCCACGGAGTTGTCGCGCAGAATCGGCATCTGCTGGTAGACCTGCTGCGCGGCCTGCTGGCCGGCCTGCACGTCGTCGCTCACGTTGTACTTGTTCTTCGGCATCTCGACGCGGGTCTGCCCCAGCGCCGCGAGCGGCATCGCGAACACGGCCAGCGCCAGCAGCAGCGCCGACGTGCCGTGCGACTTGTTTCTTCCGATAGTCATCATCTTAATCTCCCCCGCGGCCGGCGCTCCCTCGCGGAAGCCTCGGCCGAGAATCATTACGCAAACAGATACGAGCGGCACGACCCTCTCAAAATCTTCGCCAGAGGGCGTGCCGCTCGTACGGCAATTTTCCGTCCCCCTGAACACTCGCTGTCAAAAGCCGCCTGCGGCCGGGCGGCGCTTGGAGAGAGCGGGAGAGAACTTCTACTTTTTCGTCGGTCGCGCGCCGCCTGCCGTCGGGCGGGGTCGCGCGTCCGTCCCTTTTTAGATGACCCGCCCGACCGCGCCGTGGCCTCGGCGTTTCAGCGTCTCCCCCTGCGCCGCCGCGCGCCGCGGGCGCGGGGTCTCACATTTTTGTTGCGTTCCTGTGGCGGCGCGGCCTCCGCGCCCCCGTCTTCGGTGAAACGCACGCTCGCCCCGCTCGGCGGGCGCGGAATCGAGACGGCGACGAAGGGCGAAGTGATGACCTGCGTTGTAAGACTTCCGGACGCCGGACGCCGCTCGCTCACTGTGACAGCAAGCACGGTGCCAGTCCGCTTGATGCCTGTGACCTCGACGCTGTGGCCGCCGGTCGGCATCTGGCCCTGGTAGGCGACGACGACGGCGCGCGTATCGAAGCTGACGTCGGGCAGCGGCCGCCCCGCGCCCACGGTCTCCCAAGTGCGCCGCCAGCCCGCCTGGTCGGTAATCAGCTCGACGGAGCGCCCGCCCTCGTGCGCGCTCATCGTCCCCGTGGCGAGCAGCGAGAACTCGACCGGCTTCGACTCCTCGGCCGACCCCTGCGCGAGCCCCGCGCCCGCGCGCGAGGCCGCGTCGCCGAGCATCGCCATCCGCAGAATCTTGACGGGCGGCATGCCGTAGCTGAGCAGGCGGTCGTGGAAGTCGCCGAGTCGGAACGAGTCGCCGAGCTGACTGCGCCACTCCTCGCGGAGCTTGAGTATCTCCATCTTGCCGAGCGTGTAGACCAGATAGGTCGGATCCATCGTCCCGCGCCTCGCCTCGCGC
>DASVSK010001010.1:0-1866 GCA_036388135.1 Pyrinomonadaceae bacterium
CGGCTACGGCCGCCACCTCGACGGCTCGCGCGGAGGAAACGGCACGCACTACATCAACCACTCCTGCCGCCCCAACTCTTACATGCGCATCACGCGCGGCCACCTGCTCTTCATGGCGCTGCGCGACATAAGCCCCGGCGAAGAGATCACCTGCGACTACGTCTCCACGCACCACCCCGACACCTACCGCTGCCGCTGCAAGGCCGACGGCTGCCGCGGCACGCTCAACAAAAAATAGTGAATGGTGAATGGTAAATGGTGAATGGGAAAACCTGCGTCTCCCATTCACCATTTACCATTCACCATTCATCGCATTTCACAGTCTGGGGAGCGTGAAGCCGACTTTGGAGCCGTGGCCGGGCTCGGATTCGAGGAAGACCTGGCCGCCGTGCTGCTCGACGACCTGTCGGACGAAGGAGAGGCCGAGCCCCGTGGACTCCTCCTCCTTGACGCGGCCGTCGCGCGCGACGCGGTAGAACTTCTCCCACACGCGGTCCTGGTCTTCGGGCGGGATGCCGTAGCCGCGGTCTTCGACCGTGAGGCGCACGGCGTCGGCTTCGAGCACGGTCGTCAGCGTGACGGAGGTGCGCTCGGGGCTGTACTTGATGGCGTTGTCGACTAGGTTGGCGACGGCCTGCGTGATGAGGCCGCGGTCGGCCGCCACGGGCGGGAGGCGCTGCCCGTCGCGCTCGACGAGCCGGATGCGCTTGCGCTTCGCCACCGGCTGGAAGCTCGTGATCGTCTCGCGCACCACATCGTCGAGCGTGAGCGGCGACATCAAGACCTCCTGCCTGTCCTTCTGCTCAAGCTTCGCCATCGAGAGGAAGGTCGAGAGCATGCGCGTCACGCGCTGCGACTCGGCGTGGATGATGGAGAGGAACTCGCGCGCGTCCTCGGGCACGCGCTCGTCGGCCATCAGCAGTTCGGCGAACCCGTTGATCGAGGTGACGGGCGTGCGCAGCTCGTGCGACATGAGCGAGAGCATGTCGCTCTTGAGCCTGTCCAGCTCCTTCATCCGCGTCACGTCGCGGACGGTGACGGCGAGGCAGAGCGGGAGCGCCGCGCGCGCGCCGGCCTCCGGCTCGGAGCGCCCTTCGCCCTCGGCCGCGGCCTCGGTGACGAGCGCGATGCGGAGCGCGAGCGTCTCGCCGCGGTCGAGGAAGGTCAGCTCGCGCTCGTAAGCCTGCCCGGTCTGGAGCACCCGGCGGACGGCTATCTGCGGCTCGTCGAAGACGCCCGTGCGGAAGCGTTCGAGCAGGCCGAAGAGGTCGAGGTCGCGCATCACCAGCGGGTCGAGGCGCGCGGCCTCTCGCATCGCGGGGTTGACGAAGGCGAGCGTGCCGTCGAGGTAGGCGACCGCGTGCGCGTCCGACCCCTCGGAGAGCACGAGCCCCGCGAAGCCCTGCTCGGTCAGGAGCCCGCTCACCACGCCGAAGGCTTCGAGCCGCTGGCGGGCGGCGCGCGACGAGTAGAAGGTCTCTCGCGCGCGGGGCACGCCGAGCGCGCGCGCGTCGTCGCGCTGTAGGTTGCGCGCGAACTGCGCGCCGACCGTCTCAAGCAGCGGCCTGTCCTCGTCGTCGAAGCGCTCGCGCAGGCGCAGCAGCAGCGCGCCGACCGCGCGGCCGTCGTGCCTGAGCGGGACGGCCACGGTCGAGCGCCCGCCGCCGTCGCCGCCAACCCCCGCGCCCTCGTCCTGCACCTCCAGCTCGCGCGTGCACATCACGCGCTCGCACCTCTTCACGCTCTCGCGCCAGGCCGTGTTGCGGTCGCCGTCGGCCTGCGCGGGCGCGTGCGGCGAAGAGGCGCGCAGCCGCGCGGCCTGCGCCGGCGCGCCTGACTCGTCGAGCCGGAAGATGACCGCCTCTT
>DASVSK010001011.1:0-3900 GCA_036388135.1 Pyrinomonadaceae bacterium
CCCCCCGCCCCACGCCACGCGCCACCGCTTTCCCGTCCCCGCCTCCCGGCTCCCGCGTAGCGGCTTGCCTTTTGCCGCCCACATGCGCTACATCTTTGCCCGAAGTTCTCAACAAGCTCGTCGGTCGAGAAGGGCACGTTCACATGCAGGGCGTGGTTTCGCTGCTGGACGACCAGCACTACGCGCGGGTCGAGGCCATCTGGGAGGAGCTGGGGCAGAAGTTCGACGTGCGGGGCATGTACGTCACGCCCTACCCGCACTTCTCCTTCCAGGTCGCCGAAGCCTACGACGAGTCGGCCTGCGAGGGCTTCCTCCGCGACCTGGCCGCGCGGACGAGCCCCTTCCGCGTGCGGACGGCCGGCTTAGGCATCTTCACCGTCGCCAGCCCGATCCTCTACATCCCCATCGTGCGCGGCCCCGTGCTCTCCGACCTGCACCGCGAAATCTGGCACGGCGTCCGGCAGCTCGTCCCCGGCGCGGTCGCGCACTACTACCAGCCGGACGAGTGGGCCCCGCACATCACGCTCGCGCAGGGCGACATCGACCAGGACAAGCTGGCCGAGGTCGTGCGCTTCCTCAGCCGCCGCAACTTCCACTGGGAGTTTAACGTCACGAACGTCTCCATCATCTACGACACGGGGCGCGAGCAGGGCGTCCGCTGCCGCTTCAACTTCGCGGGGGGAAGGGTGAGTCATGAGTGAGGTGTCGGGCGGGGAGGCGCGGGCCCCGGAGCTGGACGCGCTGGCCGTCTTCTCGCACCCGGACGACGCGGAGCTGACGGCCGCGGGCACGCTCCTCAAGCTCAAGGCGCTGGGGCGGCTGACGGGCGTCGTCGACATGACGCGCGGCGAGATGGGCACGCGCGGCACGCCCGAGCAGCGTGCGGAGGAGGCGCGCGAGGCCGCGCGCATCATGCGCCTCGACGTGCGCCTCAACCTCGAACAGCCCGACGGCCACGTCTTCGTCACCGACGAGGCGCGCACCGCGCTCGTCCGCGTCATCCGCACCTACAGGCCCAAGGTCATCCTCACCGCGCACTGGGACGACCCGCACCCGGACCACGCGGCGACCGCGAGGCTCGCGCGCGAGTCGGCGCGCCTCGCCTCGATGCGCCGCTACGACGAGGGGCGGGGGCAGGGGGCGGTGCCGATGCCGATGCTCGCGCACGCGGTCTACTCGCGCCTGGTCGCGCCCTCCTTCGTCGTCGACATCTCAGACCACGTCGACGACAAGCTGCGCGCCATCCTCGCCCACCGCTCGCAGTTCTACGACCCGAACTCGCAGGAGCCCGTCACGCGCATCAGCGAGGAGGGCTTCCTCAAACAGCTCGAAAGCCGCTGGCGCTACGCCGGCTCGCTCATCAACGTCGCCGCCGGCGAAGCCTACTACGTCCGCGAGGCGCTCAACGTCCACGACCCCGTCGAGCTGCTCACACGCCCGATGAACATCTACTCCTGAAAAGAGACTTCGGAGGTCAGGCGCGGAAGGCGTCGCGCAGCAGCGCGTTGAAGCGCTCGGCGTGTTCCTCCTGCGGCATCTGCCGGCAGCGGTCGAAGACTTCGAGGCGGGCGCGCGGGTTGAGGCCGAGGAGGAGCCCGGCCTGCTCGATGGGGTTGGTCTCGTCCTGCTTGCCCCAGACGAGCGTGACGGGCCGGCGCAGGCGCTCGAAGGGCCCGCGGACGTCCGTGTTGAGGTAGCCGGAGAGGAAGGCGGTGGCCGCGTACTGCGCGCCGGGGAGGTGGCTGACGGCGTAGTAGTGCGCGAGCAGGCGCGGCGTGACGAAGCGCTTCTCGAAGAAGAGCTGGTTGCGCGCGTAGTCGCGCACGCCGCGCTCGCTCGTCATCGCGTTGTAGAAGGACGCGCCGAGCACGGGCGAGTGGAGCAGGCCGTAGAAGGCCGCGCCCGTCATGCCCGGCCGCGCGCTGAGGTGGTCCGCGCCCGTCGGCGAGACGAGCACGAACGAGTCGAAGAGTTCGGCGTGCTCGTCGGCCGCGCGGACGGCGAAGGCCGCCGAGAGCGTGTGCGCCACCACCCCGGCGGGGCGGCCCACGACCTCGCGCAGGAAGTCCGAGAGCAGCTCGGAGTAGAGCCCGGCCGAGTAGGGCGCGTTGGCGGGCTTGTCCGAGTAGCCGAAGCCGAGGAGGTCGAGCGCGTAGACGCGGAAGTCGCGCGCGAGCGGCAGGAAGTTGCGCCGCCACATGAAGGCGCGCGCGCCCGCGCCGACGCCGTGGACGAAGAGGACTACCGGCGCGTCCTCACGCCCGGCGTGGCGGTAAAAAATCTGACCGTGCTTCCACTGGTAGGTGCCCGCCTCGCCGCCCAGCGCGCCCGTCTCCGGCTCGGGCACCTCGCGCGCGACCGACGCGTTGACGGCCGCCAGCGCCGCCACGCCCGCGCCCGCCGCGCCGCCCGCGAGCAACCCCTTCCAGAATGTGCGGAGCCTACCCATGTGAAAGCGGTGACGAGTGACAAGTGACGGGTGGCGAGTTAAGACGAGCCTCCCGGCCCGCCGCCCGCCACCCGCCACCTGTCACCGCTTTAGATGAAGGCGAAGTCGAACTGCTCCTGGTGGACGTGCTCGTCGGCGGTCACGTCCACGGGCCCGAGGTAGGCTTCGATCTCGCCGAGCACGTCGCGCTCGGTGGAGCGCAGGGCGCGCGCGACCTCGGGGTTGAGCCGGAGCGTGGTCTGCTTGAAGCTCTCGCCCTCGTTGGCGCGTGCGAGGCTGCGCGCCTCCTCCAGTATCTCGTAGCAGATGGTCTGCGCCGACTTGACCAGCCCCGCGCCGGTGCAGTACGGGCAGGGCGAGCAGAGCGTGCGTTCGAGCGACTGCTTGACGCGCTTGCGCGTCATGATGACGAGGCCGAAGTCGTTGAAGGAGAGAACCTTCGTCGGCGACTTGTCGTGGCGCAGCGCGTCCTGCAACGCCTGGAGGACGCGCGCGCGGTTGCGTCGCTCCTCCATGTCGATGAGGTCGAGGACGAGGATGCCGCCGAGGTCGCGGAGCCTGACCTGGCGCGCGATCTCCTCGACCGCCTCCATGTTGGTGCGCGTGATGGTGTCTTCGAGGCGCGAGCCGCCGCGGCCGACGTACTTGCCCGTGTTGACGTCGATGGCGACGAGCGCCTCGGTCTGGTTGATGACGAGGTAGCCGCCCGACTTGAGCCAGACGCGCGGCTTGATGGCCTTGTCGATCTCGGCCTGCACGCCGTAGGTTTCGAGGATGGGCTCGTCGCGCGTGTGGAGCTTAACGCGGTTGACGAGCCGCGGCTGGATGCGGTTGACGAACTCGACGACCTCCTGGTACTCCTCCTCGGAGTCGACGCGGATGGCCGTGAACTCCTCGGAGAGCTGGTCGCGCAGCAGGCGCTGCACGAGGTCGAGGTCTTTGTGGACGATGGTCGCGGGCTTCGTCTTCTCGGCGCTCTTGCGGATGTCGCGCCAGGTGCGGATGAGGTAGCGCGCGTCGTCGCGCAAGTCCTGCTCGCTGATGCCGACGCCCGCGGTGCGGACGATGAAGCCGCCCGAGGGGACGTCCTCCTCCTTGACGATGGCTTGGATGAGCTTGCGCAGCCGCACGCGCTCCTGGTCGGATTCTATCTTGCGCGAGACGCCGACGTGGTCGACGGTCGGCATGTAGACGAGGAAGCGGCCCGGGAGCGCGATGTGCGACGTGATGCGCGCGCCCTTCGCGGCGATGGGCTCCTTCGCTATCTGGACGATGATCTCCTGCCCCTCGCGCAGCAGGTCTGTGATCGTCGGCTGGCGGTCGCGCCTCCCGCGCCCCGCCTCGCGCGGCGCGCGCTCGCCGCCGCGCCCGCCCTCACGCCCGCCACCTTCGCGGCCTCCTTCACGACTGCCGCCTTCACGGCCGGCGCTCTCACGACTGCCGCCTTCGCG
>DASVSK010001012.1:0-3427 GCA_036388135.1 Pyrinomonadaceae bacterium
AAATGATAATTGGAATTACTGTATTGGTATTTTGCGCCCGGCGCGAAACTGAGATTTTTTTGACGCGCCAGCATATCTAATACGGCTTTATCATTAAGAGCGTTGTCGGGACTGAACCCGCTGAAAAAGAGCAGTGCCTGATATTCACGAATTCCGCTGGAATGATGAATCAAATGTCGGATCGTGATCGTATCCTCGTTTTTCGGCATTTCGGGGAGGTACTTGCGAATGTCATCGTCGAGCGACAATTTACCCTGCTGCGCCAAAAGGGCGATGCTGGCTGCCGTAAATGGTTTTGAAGCCGATGCGAGATTGAACAGGGTCGAGGTGGTGTTCGGAACGTCGTAATCGAGATTCGCCATTCCAAAGCCGCGTTTGTAAACAAGCTTGCCGTCTCGAACCGCGCCGACCGCACATCCCGGCATGTCGTTTTTGTCCCATTGAGAAAGAAACGCATCTACCTTCTTTGCCGCTTCGTCATCAGCAGGCTGAGTTTTAGCGGTCACGTTCTGCTGTCCCAAAATGTCGGTGGCGGTAACACAGACCATCAACAAGATAACGACGATCAGATTTCTTATAAATAAATCACGGTTTTTCATTTTCTTGATTCTCCCTCGCGCCGTTTTCTTCAAACCGCGCAGGTCGGTTCTCACTGCTTCGCCCCGGCCTCGGCAGGCTTCTTCTCTTTGAGCGCCTCGTCGAGCGCGGCGCGCAGCTCCGCCGGTTTGACGCGCCCCTGGTGCTTGAAGACGAGCGCGCCCGAGCGGTCGTAGAGGAAGGTCGCGGGAAGCTCGCCGCTCCAGGTCGGGTCCACGAGGTTGATGGCGACGTCCGAGTCGTCGGCGTTCAGAAGGTAGGAGGGGAAGGCCGCGGCCTGCGCCTCGGCCAGAAACTCCGGCACGGCCTTGCCGATTTCCGAAGGGTCGTCGAGCGAGACGAGGACGAAGTCGAGCGTGTCGGGGCCGTACTGCCCGCGAATCTCGACGAGGTCGGGAAACTCCTCGCGGCAGGGCGCGCACCATGTCGCCCAGAAGTTGACGAGCAGCGGGCGCTCGCGGCCTGCGCCCGCGCCGAGGAGAGACTTGAGGTCTGCCTCCTTGATCTCGGTCACCTTCGGGGCGGCCGCCGACTTTACGCCGCCGCCTTCCGGCTTCGCTGCGCCGGCCTGCGGTTTGGCCGCGGGCTTCGCCGCGCCCTGCTTCGGTGCCGCGTCCTGCCCGGCGCACGCGGACGTGAGTCCGGCCGCGCAGGCGAGCGCCGCGCAGAGGGCCGCGGTCGTCAGAAGTCCCCTCGTCATTCCCGTACAGCCTTCCTCTCTTACACGCGCTTGATGGAGCACCCGAACGCCTTGGCCCCGGACTTCTCGACGGGCTTGCCGGCGAGCGTCGCCTCGATGGCGTCGCGCAGTTCGGCGGAGGTGATCAAGTAGCCGGTGCGCGAGTTGTCGATGCGGCCGTGGTAGACGAGCTTGCCGGAGGCGTCGAGCAGGTAGGCCTCGGGCGTGACCTGCGCGTCGTAGCGGTCGGCGACCTGGTTGCCGGCGTCCTTCAGGATGGTGAAGGTGAGCCCGTTGTCGGCCGCGTGCTGCTTGACTTCGGCGGCCGGCTCGGTCGAGTTCGAGTTGATGCCGACGACGTTGAAGCCCTTGGCGCGGTAGTCCTCGGCGAGCTTCGCCATGCGCGCGTTGTAGGCGTTCGAGTACGGGCACTGCGTCGCGACGAAGAGGATGAGCGTGCCGGCCTTACCCTTGAGCGAGGCGAGCGAGTGCTGCTTGCCGTCGGCGTCGGGCAGCGTGAAGTCGGGGGCGGCGGCCCCGATGGCGAGCGCGGCTTTCGCGTCCGGCGTGTCGGAATCCTCCGTCCCGCACGCCGCCGTGGAGGCGAGCGCGAGCGCGAGCAGGAGTGCGATTGCGGAGAGCTTCTTCATAACCTTGTCTTCAGACTCCTTTCGGGAAAGTCAGGGAAGTGGCGCCGGCTGCCTGACGGAGGGCAAGGGGGTACACCGGCTGAAGCCGCCCCATCGCCACGGCCGTCTTAATTTGCTGGACGACCTGCAAGTGGATCGGCAGGCCGCTCGACGGGTCGATGTTTATGAACACGCCTCCCCCGACCGACACTGTATCGGTCAACTAATACAGTGACACAGAGTACGGGGCGAGTCGAGGCGAAGTTTCAAAAAAGTTTCGGCCGCCCGACCCCCAAAGGACGACGGTTGTGCGCTTCATAAGGTGACCCGAGAAGACTGGCTGGGAGAGCGGGAGGGGCGGAATATAACCGAGAGTGGGTTCCCGCAACAGAACCCCCCTTCTCCGTTCACGGGAACGTTCAGACGTAGAAAGAGGCGGGCCGTGCCGTTCGCGCCTCACCATTCAGGAGGGCACGCACCGGCGTCAAATAGTTGTTGACAACCAATTGGAGAAGTGTATTTTGAAGGCCTCATCCGCGGTGGTAAACAGGATGGACTTGACATGCACAGAGTCGCCCTCACGTTGCTTGTGTTGACATCTTGGCTCGTCCGGGTGGCACTCGCCGTAACGGCGGGACAGTTCTTCGGGCCGGACGAGGTACGGTACTGTCGCTCGGTGCAACTCCTGTATCTGCTCCGCCGGGGCGAACTCTCGGCCTTCTACGCTTCTGTCGTCGGCCACGTCGACCACCCCCTCTATCCGCTGGCCGGCCTGGCCCCGGCGGCGGCCCAGAGGCTTTACGCGCACCTGCTTGGGTACGAGTCGTCGTCGGCGACCATGCTGCGGACGATGTGGGTCGCGGCCTCCGTCTTCGCCCTCGCCTCCGCGGCCAACGTCCTTCTCATCTACATGCTCGCGCTAAAGGCTTCCGGCCACAGGTGGGAGGCGCTCGGCGCAGCGTTCCTTGCCGCCTGCTCGAACTCGCTCTTCTACCACTCGGCGCGGTTCCTGCCTTACGACGTTTCGCTCGCGCTGGCCCTCTCGGCGCTGCTGCTGGGCCTCGGCGCGCCGAGCGCGCGGCGCTCCTTCGCGTGCGGAAGTCTCGCGGCCCTCTCCGTGCTCACCTACACGGGCTACTGGTTCCTCGCCCCGGTCGTGCTCGGGGCCCACACTTTCGGGAAAGGCTGGCTGCGGCGCGGCGCGGCGGCCGCTGCCGGCTTCGCACTTCCCGTCGTGCTGCTGGTCGGGCTCGGGCAATACCACACCGGCGGCTCGTACCTGCGTGACCTCGGCTCCTTCGCGTCACAGGTGACGCAGGGGGAGTTCAAAGAGGGCTGGTTCATCCCTTTCGCCTACCTCTGGCACTCGGAGCACCTGTTCGTCCTCCTGCTCGCTGCCGGCGCGGCGGCGGCCCTGATCGTGGAGCCGCGGGGGAAGGCTCCCATGTGGGTTGGCGCGGCCGTCACTATCTACGCCCTGCTGGTCCTCAGCTCCACAGCCCTCCACAAGTTCGTCGTCTAC
>DASVSK010001013.1:0-4306 GCA_036388135.1 Pyrinomonadaceae bacterium
AAGAGGCGGAGCCAGTTCTCGGCCGGCTCCACGATCTGCACGCCGACGCGCGCCGTGCCGTAGATGGCGGGCGCGGTGCGCACGACGCGCGCCGTGGCCTCGATGGGCGAGCCGTCGGGGCGGTGCGCGCGCAGGTAGAGCTGGTCGCCGCGCGCCACGCGCTGGTTGAGGTGGAAGAGCGCGCCGAGCGTCGAGATGTCGTCGGTCTCGGTGGGCTCGCTCCAGGCCGCGCCGTCCTCGGCGCGCCCCGACACCACTATCGGGAGCCTCAGCGCCATGCGCAGCGCGAATCGTCTCTCTTCGTTCGGTGGCCTTGTCATAGGTGACGGTAGTCAGTAGACGGTAGTCGGTAGACAGTAGAAAAGCCTTCGGAGCCTGGCCGTCGTCAGTTCAGACTCGACGTCCGTAGAGCGGAGCCTACTGTCTACTGGCTACTTATCTTCCCAGCGGTAGAAGCCCTCGCCGGTCTTCCTGCCGAGCTTGCCCTCGGCGACCATGCGCCGGAGGATGTCGGGCGGCCGGAAGCGCTCCGACCCGAGCTTCGAGTGCAGGTACTCGGCGATCTGGAGGCGCACGTCGAGGCCGACGAGATCGGTCAGGCGGAGCGGCCCCATGGGGTGATTGTAACCGAGTTCCATCGCCGTATCTATATCTTTCGCCGCCGCCACGCCCTCCTCGAACATCCGCATCGCTTCGAGCCCCAGCGCCACGCCGAGGCGCGACGACGCGAAGCCGGGGACATCGCGCACGACGATGGGCTCCTTCTTCATCCTGAGCGCGACGGCGCGCGCCGCCTCGACCGTCTGCCCGGAGGTCTCGCGCCCCTCGACGATCTCGACGAGCCGCATGATGTGGACGGGGTTGAAGAAGTGCATGCCGACCACGCGCTCGGGGCGGCGCGCGCCCTCGGCTATCTCGGTGATGGAGAGCGAGGAGGTGTTGGTGGCGAAGACGAAGTCGCCGCCGTTCAGGTCTTCGACCGCGCGGAGCGTCTCGCGCTTGAGGTCGAGCCGCTCGGGCACGGCCTCGATGAAGAGATCGCTCCCGGCCGTCTCTTCGAGCCGCGTGGTGGTGCGGATGCGCGAGAGGGCGCGTTCGCGCTCCTCCTCCGAGACCTTGCCGCGCTCGACGCCCTTCGAGAGGTTCGACTCGACCGCGCGCAAGCCCCTCTCGACCAGCTCCGCGGTCACGTCGCGGAGCGTCACCTCGAAGCCGGCGGCGGCGGCGACCTGCGCGATGCCGTGACCCATCGTGCCCGCGCCGAGGACGGCGACGCGCCGCACGTCCCGGGACACGTGCGGCGTCGAAGCGTTCTCCTCTTGCGGCGTGCTCAAAGGGGTCTAAAGTCGCCGGGCGGCGGAGCGGAATTCCCGGCGCGGGCGCGGTCAAATTCGACTACTTACAGCGCGAGAAGTTATACTACACGCGCCGAGAAAAAGGCTACCACCGCCGCGCCCGGCCTGTAAGCGCGCTTACAGACAAATCTCCCGGGGAGACGTTTAATCAGAGGCATGATGAAAGAGACCCTGCACCGCGAAGTCGTCATCGTCGGCTCGGGCCCGGCCGGCCTGACCGCGGCCATCTACGCCGCGCGCGCCGAGCTGCGCCCGCTCGTCATCCACGGCCCGCAGCCCGGCGGCCAGCTCACCATCACCACCGAGGTCGAGAACTACCCCGGCTTCGCCAACGGGATTCAGGGCCCGGAGCTGATGCAGCAGTTCGAGGAGCAGGCCAAGCGCTTCGGCACCGAATTCCTCGTCACCTACGTCAACAGGGTCGACCTCTCCCGGCGACCCTTCACGCTCTGGACGGACGAGGGGCACGAGGTCAAGGCCGAGACCTTGATCGTCGCCTCGGGCGCTTCGGCCAAGTGGCTGGGCGTGCCGGGCGAGGCCCCCGCGCCCGAGGGCTTAGGCGGCATGGGCGTCTCGGCGTGCGCGACGTGCGACGGCTTCTTCTTCAAGGGCAAGCCCATCGTCGTCGTCGGCGGCGGCGACACCGCGATGGAGGAGGCGACGTTCCTGACGCGCTACGCTTCGCGCGTGACGGTCGTCCACCGGCGCGACTCGCTGCGCGCCTCGAAGATCATGCAGGACAAGGCGCTCAGGAACCCGAAGATAGACTTCGTCTGGAACGCCGAGCTGCGCGAGATAGTCGGCTCGGCCGAGACGGGCGTGACGGGCGTGAGGCTCTACGACAACCAGACGGGCGAGGAGACGGAGTTCGCGTGCGAGGGCGTCTTCATCGCCATCGGGCACAAGCCGAACACGGACGTCTTCAAGGGCTGGCTCGACATGGACGACGTCGGCTACATCAAGACGGCGGGCGTCTCGATGGCGACGAACATCCCCGGCGTCTTCGCCTGCGGCGACGCGCAGGACTCGATCTACCGCCAGGCCATCACCGCCGCCGGCACGGGCTGCATGGCCGCCATCGACGCCGAAAGATTCCTGGACTCGCTGCCCGTGGCGACGCCGACCGGCGAGGAGGTCACCATCGAGGGCGAAATCGTCTCGGCCGACCACACGTCCGTCACCATGCCCGACGGCGAGGTCGTCTCGAACCTCCCCGACGACCAGCCGCCGCCCGCCGACGGCACGGCGCAGCCCGGCGTCGTCTACGCCCGCCCCTCGACCGAGCTTCAGTCGTAAGGCGAGAGTAAAAAGGCGAAAGTAAAAAAGGCGGAAGTGAAGACTGGAGGCACACCCTCCTTCTTCACTTCCGCCTTTTGCCTTTTCCCTCCGCTTCAGTGTCCGGCCTGCCACGCGCGGAGCTTCTCCGAGGGGTAGAGGAGCAGGAGGATGTTGAGCAGGAGGCTGTCGCGAATCCAGAGGAGGAGCAGCACCTCGGTCGCGGCGAAGAGCAGCAGCGTGCGTAGCGCGCCGAGGCGTCGGGCGAGGAGGAAGCCGAGGGCGCAGGCCGCGATGTCGCCGAGCGAGTTGACGACGGTGTCGCCCGCGTAGCCGAGCGCGGCCGTCGTCTCGCGGTAGCGGTTGATGACGTAGCGTGTGTTCTCGAACACCTCCCACGCCGCCTCGGCCGCGACCGCGAGGAGGAGCCGCCAGCGCCAGCCCGCGCGCGGCAGGACGAGCGCGAGCAGGCCGCAGAAGGCGAACCCGTGCAGGACGTGCGTGAAGGAGTAGGGGTCGAAGAGGTGCTGCGAGGTGTCGGCGCTCCACGCGTCACCCACCCACGGCGTCAGCCGCCCGCACGCGCAGAGCCACAGCCGACCCTGAAGCCGCAGCGCGACGGCCGCCGCCGCCACGACCGCCGCGGCGGCGAGCCACGGCGACGCGCCCCCCGCCCGGCCCCCGCGTCGCCCTCGCGTCGAAGCCTTGCCCAACGTCTCACACTCCAGTCGTAAAAAAAAGCGCGCGGTCGGTCTTAAAAATATCCGCGCGCGGTCGTACGGACGCGCGCGCCACGCGCGGCCGCGCTAGGGCTTGACGGCGCGCGTGGCGACGTAAGTCGGCATGAACTCGGAGAGGCGCACCCCGCGGTGCTGGTCTTCGTAGAGCCCTGTGAGGTGGAAGCCCGCGTCGAGCTGGCCGCCGAGCTGGTCTTCGAGCGTGTGGCTGAACTCGACGGGCTCGCCCGAGGCGAGCAGCCTCTCGCGCTCCGCGGCGTCGAGGCTGTCGAGGTCGGAGAAGGGGAGGCTGTATTTGACTTCGAGCGCGGCGTGCCCCTCCTCCTGCGAGCCGAAGACGTAGAAGGCCGGGTTGTTGAAGCCCGCGAGCAGCAGCCCGCCGCGCCTGAGCACGCGGAACGCCTCGCGCCAGACGGGGCGCACGTCCGGCACGAAGAGGTTCGAGACGGGGTGGAAGACGAGGTCGAAGCTCTCGTCCGCGAAGCGCGAGAGGTCGCGCATGTCGCCCTCGAACGTCGAGAGTTCGAGCCCCTCGCGGTCTGCGACCATGCGGTCTTGCGCGAGCTGCGCGGGCGAGTTGTCGAGCACGGTGACGCGCGCGCCGGCCGCGGCGAGCGTCGGCCCCTGCTGCCCGCCGCCCGAGGCGAGGCAGAGCACTTCGAGCCCGCGCATCTCGGCGGGAAACCACTCGCGCGGCGCGGGCTTCTGCTCGGTCAGCAGCACAGACCAGCGCCCGCGCCTCGCCTCGGCGATCACCTCCGGGCCCACGGGCACCGTCCACTGGTTCCCGCGCTCGACCTGCCTGTCCCACGCGCGGCGGTTGTACTCTCTAACGTCCATCGTTCGACTTAAAGAAGCACGATTGAGTCGTCGCTCGGGGCGCGGCGCGGCGGGGGCGTCGAGGCGGAGCGCCCGCCGCGCGGGCAGGCGTCGCAGTAG
>DASVSK010001014.1:0-10545 GCA_036388135.1 Pyrinomonadaceae bacterium
CGGGGCGGACGCCGGAAGTTTCCGCGTCGGGGAGTTGCGGAGTCGGCGTCCGCCCCGTCGGTGTTGAAGTCGAAGCCGGGCGCGCGGGGAGTCTGCCGCGCCCGGGGAAATCTAAGCGCGCGAATCTTACACGCGCTCGAAGATGATGGCGATGCCCTGGCCGCCGCCGATGCAGGCCGAGGCGAGGCCGTAGCGGCCGCCGCGCCGCTTAAGTTCGTTGAGCGCCGTCAGCACGAGGCGGGTGCCCGAAGCGCCGAGCGGGTGGCCGAGGGCAATCGCGCCGCCGTTGACGTTCGTCTTCGAGCGGTCGAGCCCCAGCTCCTTCTCGACGGCGAGATACTGGCAGGCGAAAGCCTCGTTGACCTCGACGAGGTCGATGTCGGAGAGCTTGAGGTTCGCCTTCTCCAGAGCCTTGCGGATGGCCGGGACGGGGCCGATGCCCATCACGTCGGGCTCGACGCCCGCGTAGGCCCAACTGACGACGCGCCCGGCGGGCTTGAGGCCGCGCTCCTTGACGTAGTCCTCGCCCGCGACGACGAGCGCCGCCGCGCCGTCGACGATGCCGGAGGCGTTCCCGGCCGTGACGAAGCCCTCCTTGCTGAAGGCGGTCGGGAGCTTCGCCAGAACTTCGAGCGTCGTGTCGGGGCGCAGGTGGTCGTCGGCGTCCACGACCTTGACGCCCTTACGCGTCTTGACCTCGTAGGGGACGATCTCCTCGGCGAAGACCCCGGCGTCCTGCGCGCGTTTGGCCTCCTGCTGCGAGCGCAGCGCGTAGGCGTCCTGCTCGTCCCGCGAGATTTCGTAGCGGCGCGCGAGGTTCTCGGCCGTGCCCGCCATCGTCGTGTTGCAGTAGGTGTCGAGGAGCGCCACCATCAGTGAGTCTTCGAGCTTGCCCTGACCCAGCCCGAAGCCCGAGCGCGCGCCGTACATGACGTGCGGGGCCATCGACATCGACTCCATGCCGCCGACGAGCGCGGTGCGGGCCTCGTCGAGCATTATCAAGTGCGCGCCCGAGATGACCGACTGGATGCCGCTGCCGCAGAGGCGGTTGACGGTGAGCGCCGGGCGCTCGGCCGGGACGCCCGCCTTGAGCGCGACGTGGCGCGCGCCGTAGATGGCGTCGCCCGAGGTCTGGAGGGCGTTGCCGAAGACGGTGTGGTCTATCTCTTCGGCCGCCACGCCCGCGTCGGCGAGCGCGCCGCGCGCGGCCGCCGCGCCGAGGTCGAGGGCCTTGACGTCCTTGAGCGCGCCGACGTACTCGGTCATCGGCGTGCGCTTGCCGCCGAGGATGAAGATGTCTTTAGTCATGACTATTAGATGTGCCTCTCTGTCGAAAATCTGCCCGGCGAAATAACCCGTGAGTTTAACGGACGCCGCGGCGGCGCGTCAATTTAGCCCGAAAAATTGACTTTACCGGCCGGCGCGCTCTCCCGCGCGGGGGCGGGGGCGGGCGCAAAAATCTTAAACGCGGGGGTACGGGGGCGGGGCCGAAGGCATCAAAGCCCTGTCCCCGCGTCCGCGCGCCTTCGTTGGTTATACCCGCTTTCAAAAGGAGTCCTCTCGCGATGAAATTCAGCCCCCGCCGACTTCGCGTGCGAGGCCGCGCCGCCGCGCTCGGGGCGTCGGCCGCCGCGCTGCTCCTGCTTCTCGCCGCGGCCGCGCCGCACGCCGCGCACGCGCAGATCGGCTTCAGCCGCGGCGTCGGCCGCGAGATGCTGAAGGACATCAAGCGCGACATCAGGGAGAACTACTACGACCCTTCGTTCCGCGGCAAAGACCTCGACGCGCACTTCAAGGCGGCCGAGGAGATGATCGCGCGGGCGGAGACGACCGAGCAGGTCTACGCCGTCGTCGCGCAGGCGCTGATGGACTTCGGCGACTCGCACCTCTACTTCGTCCCGCCGATGTGGTCGGCCAGCGCCGACTACGGCTGGCGGATGCGGATGGTCGGCGACCGCTGTTTCGTCACGGCGGTCAGGCCGGGCAGCGACGCCGAGGCCAAGGGCCTGCGCCCCGGCGACCTCGTCCACTCGGTCGACGGCTTCGCGCCCGAGCGCGCGACGCTGTGGAAGATGGACTACTACTACAACGCGCTCGCGCCCAAGCCCGGCATGGTCGTCGCGGTGCGCGGCGCGGACGGCAAGGCGCGCCAGCTCCAGATCGCCGCGAAGATCACGAAGGGGAAGGTCGTGCAGGACGTCGGCGGGCAGGACTGGTACCGACGCCAGATAGAGGCCGATAAGGACGCGGAGCTGTACAAGGGCCGGATGGCCGAGTTCGGCGAAGACCTGCTGGTCTGGAAGATGCCGACCTTCGTGCTCGACGCGGAGAAGGTCAACGAGGCGATGGACAGGGCGCGCGGGCACAAGACGCTCGTCCTCGACCTGCGCGGCAACGGCGGCGGCCGGCTCGACACGCTGCTCGCGCTGCTCGGCAACTTCTTCGACCGCGACGTCAAGGTCGGCGACGTGAAGACGCGCAAGGAGGCGCGGCCGCTGGTGGCGAAGACGCGCGGCGGCGGCGTCTTCAAAGGCAACCTCGTCGTGCTGTTGGACAGCGAGTCGGGGTCGGCCTCGGAGGTGTTCGCGTGCGCCGTCCAGTTGGAGAAGCGCGGGACGGTCGTCGGCGACCGCTCGGCCGGCGCGGTGATGGCTTCGAGGTTCTACACGCACAGGATAGGGCAGGGCGAGTTCGTCCTCTACGGCGTCAGCGTCACGGTGCAGGACATCATCATGTCCGACGGCAAGAGCCTCGAACACGCGGGCGTCATCCCGGACGAGCTTCTGCTCCCGGCCGGGGCCGACCTCGCCGCGGGGGCCGACCCCGTCCTCGCGCGCGCAGCCTCGCTCGCGGGCGTCAAGCTCGACCCCGCGCGGGCGGGCGCGCTCTTCCCCGCGCTCTGGCGGAAATAACTTCAATAGTGATGAGTGACGGGTGACAGGTGACGAGAAGGAGCTGAGTTCCGCGGTTCCTTCTCGTCACCCGTCACTCACTGAAGCGGTGCGTGGCGCGGTAGCGGTGGAGGAGTTCTTCGAGGAAGCCTTCGTAGGTGAAGGCTTCGGGGTCGTATTCGGGGCGGAGCTTGTAGAGGATGGGCGTGGCGACGCGCCAGGCCATCCACTGGCGCAGCATCTCCTCCATGTCCCAGCGGCGGCGTAAGTAAGCCTCGACCACCTCGACCTCGCGCTCGGCGAGCGCGGAGAGGTCTGCGCGGAAGGCGACGGGCTTGAAGGAGCGCCGGAGCGCGGCGTCGGCCGTGGGCGCGGAGAAGACCTGGTCGAACGTGGGGGCCTGCGCCTCGCGCTCGCGCACGACGACGGTGCCCGCGACGAAGTCGCCGAGCCGCTGGTCGCGGCTGCTGACGAAGACCGAGACGAGGCCGATGGAGTAGAAGGGGAACGGCTCCATGTCGAGGATGCGGACGAGGTTGCGCGCCGACGCCTCCCAGAAGGTGACGGGGCGGCCGTCCTCGCGTATGACGCGCAGGCGGAGCCAGCGCTTGCCCGGCGTCTGCCCCGACCAAGCCCACTCGAAGAGCGCGAAGTAGCCCGACCACAGCAGGAAGACGGCGACGATGAGGAGCGCGAGCATCCACTTGGGCGCGCTCGTCACCCAGCGGCCGAGGTCGGAGAAGCCTATCCACCAGACGACGGCGAGCGCCACGACCGCTATAGCCAGCAGTTGCAGGAAGTGGTCGAAGGCGCACGCCAGGAAGCGGTTGCCGGTCGAGGCCAGCGCGAAGTGCAGCGGCACGCGCTCCGGCGTCTCGATGACCAGCGTCTCGTCTGTCTCGGCGGCTGCGGACATTTGATGAAGTAGACCGTGGGAAATAGTCAGTAGACAGTAGTCAGTAGAAAAACCTTCGCCAGTCGAATCGTCTGGGTTTCAGCGTCAACGTCCGCGACGCGGGGCGCGCCCGTTCCGAGTCTCAGGCCCCGCGCACGCGCAGGAAGCGGCGCTTGCCGACTTGAAGGAGAGCTACGTCGCCGGGGTCGATTCTGACCGCGACGCCGGCGGCCGATTGTCGCTCGCCGCCGATGCGCACTCCGCCCTGTTGAATCAGGCGGCGCGCCTCGGCTTTTGAATCGGCCAGCCCCACGGTCGTCAGCAGTTGTGCTAAATCCCAACTCCCCGAAGGGACGGTGCGTTCCTCGACGTCGTCGGGCACCTCCTTGTTGCGGAACCTGCGGACGAACTCCTCCTCGGCGGCGTCGGCGTCGGCGGGCGAGTGGAAGTCCGCGATGACGCGCTTGGCGAGCGAGACCTTGAGGTCGCGCGGGTTGGCCGCGCCCGACTCGGCGCGCTCGCGCAGCGCCTTGATGTCGGCGACGCTGAGGTCTGTGAGCAGCTCGTAGTAGCGCCACATGAGCGCGTCGCTGACGGACATCAGCTTGCCGAACATCTCCTGCGGCGGCTCGTCGATGCCGACGTAGTTGCCGAGCGACTTCGACATCTTCTGCACGCCGTCGGTGCCTTCGAGCAGCGGCGTGATGAAGGCGACCTGCGGCTCCTGCCCGTACTCGCGCTGGAGGTTCCGGCCCATCAGCAGGTTGAACTTCTGGTCGGTGCCGCCCAGCTCGACGTCGGCGCGGAGCGCGACCGAGTCGTACCCTTGCGTCAGCGGGTAGAGCAGCTCGTGGAGCGCGACGGGGCGCTCCTCGGCGAGCCGCTTCTGGAAGTCGTCGCGTTCGAGAATCTGCTTGACCGTGACGTGCGAGGCGAGGCGGACGAAGCCGTCGGAGCCGAGTCGGCTCATCCACTCGGAGTTGAAGCGCAGCTCGGTCTTCTCGGGGTCGAGCAGTTTGAAAATCTGCTTCTTGTAGGTCTCGGCGTTGGCGTCTATCTCCTCGCGCGTGAGCTGCGGGCGCGTGGCGTTCTTGCCCGAGGGGTCGCCGATCATCCCCGTGAAGTCGCCGATGAGGAAGATGACGGTGTGCCCCAGCTCCTGGAAGTGGCGCAGCTTGCGGATGGCGACCGTGTGGCCGAGGTGTATGTCGGGCGCGGTCGGGTCTGCGCCGAACTTGACGCGCAAGGCGCTGCCCTCGCGCGCGCACCTCTCAAGCTTCGAGCGCAGGTCTTCCTCGCGGATCAGCTCGACCGCGCCCTTCCTCAGGAATGCGAGCTGCTCTTCAATGGTCATCATCGCAGAACGATAAATAGAGACGTGGGAAAAGTCCAACCTCCGCCCGCGCGGGACGCGTGCGGAGGCGTGCGGGGTGGGCGTTTGAACCGGGCCTTAGCCCTCGCGCCGCACGCGCCGCCCCTCGACCTCGTAGCGGCCGGAGCAGACGAGCGCGAGCGCCTCGGGGTAGGCTTCGTGCTCTTCGCGGAGTATGCGCGCGGCGAGGGCGTCGGGCGTGTCGGAGTCGAGGACGGGGACGACGCGCTGCGTGATGATGGGGCCGCCGTCAAGCGTCTCGTCGACGAAGTGGACGGTGCAGCCGGAGACGCGCACGCCGTGCTCGACGGCCTGGCGCTGCGCGTCGAGGCCGGGGAAGGCGGGCAGCAGCGAGGGGTGGATGTTGAGCACGCGGCCGCGGAACTCCCCGAGGAAGCAGGGCGAGAGCAGGCGCATGTAGCCCGCGAGGCAGACCAGCTCGACGCCGCGCTCGCGCAAGGCAGCGGCGACCTCGCGCTCGTGCTCCTCGCGCGTGCGCCCGCGCCGCTCGACCACCGCCGTCTCTATCCCGCGCTCGCGCGCGCGTCCGAGCCCGGCCGCCTGCGGCCTGTCGCTCACGACGATGCGGACGCGCGCGCCCGGCACGCGCCCCCCCGCGACGGCGTCGGCCAGCGCGACCATGTTCGACCCGCGCCCCGAGATAAGAATCCCGACGTCCATAAGGAAGTAGACAGTAGACAGTAGACAGTAGTCAGTAGAAAAACCTTCGCCAGCGGAAGCGTTCGGATGTCGGCGTCAACAGCCGCGGCGCGGAGCGCTACTGACTACTGACTACTGACTACTGTCTACTGAATTTTGACGTCCCGCCCGCCCGCGACGACGCGGCCTATCGGGTAGGCTTTCTCCCCGAGGCCGTCGAGGTGTTTTTCGACCGCCGCGGCGTCCGACGGCGAGCAGATGACGACCATGCCGACGCCCGTGTTGAAGGTGCGGTGCATCTCCGACTCGGCGACGTTGCCTATCTCCTGCATGAGCTTGAAGACCGGCGGCACGGGCCACGACCCGCGGTCGACCTCGGCGGCCGTGCCCTCGGGCAGCACGCGCGGGATGTTCTCGACGAGCCCGCCGCCCGTGATGTGCGCGAGCGCCTTGATGACGCCGGTGTCCAGTAAGCCTTCGAGCGGGCGGAGGTAGCTCAGGTGCGGGCGCAAGAGCGCCTCGCCCACCGTCTCGCCGAGCGCGTCGAGGTGCGTGTCCGCCGCGTAGCCCGCGACCTCGAAGAAGAGCTTGCGCGCCAGCGAGTAGCCGTTGGTGTGCAGCCCCGCCGAGGGGAGCCCGAGCAGCACGTCGCCGGCCCTGACGCGGCTCCCGTCGATGACCTTCTCGCGGTCGACGACGCCGACGATGAAGCCCGCGACGTCGTACTCGCCCTCGCCGTAGAAGCCCGGCATCTCGGCGGTCTCGCCGCCGAGGAGCACGCACCCGTTCTCGCGGCAGCCGCGCGAGATGCCGTCGACGACCGAGACGATCACGTCGGGCGCGAGCACGCCCGCCGCCACGTAGTCGAGGAAGAAGAGCGGCCGCGCGCCCTGCACGAGGATGTCGTTCGTGCAGTGGTTGACGAGGTCGCGCCCCACGGTGTCGTGGACGCCGGTCATGAAGGCCACCTTCAGCTTCGTCCCGACGCCGTCGGCCGAGGCGACGAGCACCGGCTCGCGCATCCCCGGAAACGCGCCGTCGAACATGCCGCCGAAGCTCCCGATCTCGGAGAGCGTCCGCGCGTTGAAGGTCGAACGCGCCAGCCGCTTGATCTTCTCGACCGCCGCGTTCGCCGCGTCAATCGAGACGCCCGCGTCGGAGTAGGTGATTGATTTGGTCATCTCTTTTTGGCGCGCGGGAGGGGGCGCGGCGCGGGGAGCCCGGCGACCTGATGGTGCCCGCAGCCGGCGTCGCCCAGAATCGTCAGTTGCTCGGGCTGCGCCTTCGACGCGTCGACCCTGTACTGGAGCAGGCAGATTTGCGGCCCGCTGATTTGCAGGTAGTAGACGCCGGGCTTGAGCCCCCCGAACTCGAAGTGGCCGGTGCCCTCAGTCCACTTCGCGGCGAGCCGCCGTTTGGCGCGGCCGGCGAACAGCTCGACGAAGTAGGATTTATCCTTCGGCGTGTCGTTGGTGAAGTAGATCATGCCGGAGACCGTGCGCGCGGGTCGCGCGCGCCGCCCCCTGTCGGCGGCGCGCGAGCCGCCGCAGAGGAGGGCGGCCAGAAGGACGCAGAGCAGGACGGTTCTCTTCACAGGCTCGGCCTCCGCGCGTGTCAACGCTTGAAGTTCTTCTGCCCCCCGCCGTCGCCGCCGCGCCGCTCGAGCTTCTCCTGTAGAGCCTTGACGCGGTCTTCGGCGGCCTTGCGCGAGCCCTCGTCGAGCGAGAGGTTGATGACGAGGTGGCTGCCCGATTCCGCGCCTTCGGGGAGGAGCGAGGCGGGCAGCTCGACCTTCGTCCCCTCGTCCTCGCCGACGTGGAGGACGGCCGTGCCGCCGTCCTCGATGCGGTCGACGACGGCGCGCGTGCGCTTAGACTTTCCACCCTTCTCCATATCTTCAGAGCTCACCCCGGCCTTAAATTTCCGTCGACGCCGCGCGAACCGTCGACGTCAAAAACTCCCCGCGGCCGGAAGACGCCCGGAGCCCTCCCCGCTCACCTCGCGCCGGCCTTCCTGGCGTTGGCGTTGGCGTTCCTCGCGTTGGAGTTCGAGCGCGCCTCGTCCTTCGGCTTGGGCGCGGGCGGGAGGTCGCCGAAGTCTATGAAGCCGCGCCGCGCCGAGTCGTCCCTGATGGCCTGCCGCCCCGCCCAGATGTCCTGGTCGGCCTTCGGCTCGCGCGCGGTCGTCACCTTGGCGTCGCCCTCCTGGCCGCGCGTCGAGATGAGGATTTCGCCCTGGAAGTCCGTCCGGTAGATTTTGACGCCCGCGGCCTTGAGCCGGCCGAGCACCTCGGGCGACGGGTGGCCGTAGCGGTTGTCGAGCCCCGCGGAGATGACCGCGAGCTTGAACTCGCCGCGCTTGAGGAAGTCTTCCGACGTCGCGTACTTCGAGCCGTGGTGGCCGACCTTGAGGACGGTGGCGCGGATGTTCGCGCCGTTCTTAATCAGGCGCTCGCGCTCGGTCTGCTCCTCGGCGTCGCCGGTGAGGAGCATCGAGAACTCGCCGTAGTCGAGCCGCGTGACGACCGAGTTGGCGTTCGGCTCGTTGCCGCCCGAGCGCAGGTCTTCCTTCGAGAAGAGGGGCTCGATGGGCGCGAGCACGCGCATGACCGCGCCGCCGCCCAGCTCGAACGACTGGCCGGGCTCGGCGCGGATGAGGTCGATCTTCTTCTCGTCGACGGCCTTGAGGAAGTCCTCGTAGTTCTTCGTCGTGTTCGGGACGCCGGAGTAGAGCACGCGCCCGACGTTCGTGCCTTTGATGACTTCGTCGGCCGCGCCGATGTGGTCGGCGTGGGCGTGCGTGGCGACGAGGAGGTCGATGTGGTCGACGCCGTACTTCTTCAGCGCCGCGAGGATGATCTTGCCGTCGCCCGGCTCGCCCGCGTCGACGAGCGCCGTCTTGCCGCCCGGCGTGACGACGAGGATGGAGTCGCCCTGCCCGACGTCCAGGACGACGACCTTCGTCTCGTCACCCGACGCGGGCGGCGGGGCCTCCGCCGCCCGCCTCTCCGACCACGGCTTATAAAGAAAGTAATAGCCGGCCAGCCCGCCGACGATTGCGACGGCGACCAGCGCCACCAGCGCGCACCCGCACCCTTTTCTACTCCCTGCCACTCGACCCGCCTCCGTTATAAGTCAAACTGTAGGTCATAATTCTCCGGCTCAGTCGGACGGCACGGGCTCGTGCTCGCGCGCGTACTGCGTCTCGGCCTGCGGCGAGATGCGGGTCGGGTAGCGGCCCGTCCAGCAGGCGACGCAGGAGGTCTCGGAGGGCAGGCCGCAGGCTTCGAGCATCCCCCCCATCGAGAGGTAGCCCAGCGAGTCGGCCTCGATGAAGCGGCATACCTCGTCGACCGACATCCGCGCGGCGATCAGCTCCTCCTTGTCCGGCGTGTCGACGCCGTAGTAGCAGGGGCTGATCGTCGGCGGGCAACTGATGCGGACGTGGACGGCGCGCGCGCCCGCCTCGCGCACCAGCCGCACGATCTTCTTCGAGGTCGTGCCGCGCACGATTGAGTCGTCTATCAGCGCGACGCTGCGGCCGCGGATGAGGTCGCGCACCGGGTTGAGCTTGAGCCGGACGCCGAAGGAGCGGATGGACTGCTTCGGCTCGATGAAGGTGCGGCCGATGTAGTGGTTGCGCACGAGCCCGAAGCGGAAGTTGATGCCGCTCTCGGCGGCGTAGCCGATGGCCGCGGCCACGCCCGAGTCGGGCACGGGGACGACGATGTCCGCGTCGGCCGGCTGCTCGACGGCGAGCCGCTTGCCCATCTTGTGGCGCGACTCGTTGACCGAGCGGCCGTAGACCATCGAGTCGGGGCGCGAGAAGTAGACGTGCTCGAAGACGCAGAACGAGCGGCGGCGCTCGGGGAGCGGGAAGGAGGAGCGCAGCCCGTCGTCGCCGATGACGACCATCTCGCCGGGCTCGACGTCGCGGACGTACTCCGCGCCGATGAGGTCGAAGGCGCACGTCTCGGAGGCGACGACCCACGCGCCGTCGAGGCGGCCGAGCGCGAGCGGGCGGAAGCCCCGCGGGTCGCGCACGGCGACGAGCGCCTCGGGCGTCAGGAAGAGCATGGAGAACGCGCCCTCGGTCTCGCAGAGCACCTCGGGGATGGCTTCGAGCACGGTGGGGGCCGCCGACTGCGCGATGCCGTGGAGGATGACCTCGGTGTCGGAGGTCGAGGTGAAGATGGCCCCGTGGCTCTGGAGCCGCTTGCGGGCTTCGGTGGCGAAGGGGAGGTTGCCGTTGTGGCAGACGGCGACCTGGCCGTGCGGCCCGGCGTTGACGAGGAAGGGCTGCGCCTCGCGCACCGAGACCTCGCCCGCGGTCGAGTAGCGCGTGTGGCCGATGGCCGAGACGCCGGGCAGCCGGTTGAGGCGCTCCTCGTCGAAGACCTCGGAGACGAGCCCCATGGCGCGCTCCTGGCGGAGCACCGCGCCGTCGGTGGCGACGATGCCGCACGACTCCTGCCCGCGGTGCTGCAACTGGTAGAGGCCGAGGTAGGTGAGTCGCGCGGCGTCGTCGTGCCCGTAGATGCCGAACACGCCGCACTCGTCGCGGAAGCCGCCCCTCAAGATTTCGCTCGCGCCGCCTTCGTCTGGAGTCATGTGGCCGACCGTGTGTCCTTGACCGGGTTTGAAGCGACATTGTAGCAGGAAGAAGCAGGCAGTAGACAGTAGGGACTTGGGGAGTAGACAGTAGACAGTAGACAGTAGTCAGTAGTC
>DASVSK010001015.1:0-6050 GCA_036388135.1 Pyrinomonadaceae bacterium
CCTACCGCGAAATCTCTCTGCTGCTCAGGCGACCGCCGGGTCGCGAGGCTTTCCCCGGCGACGTCTTCTACCTGCACTCGCGTCTGCTGGAGCGCGCGGCCAAGCTGTCCGACTCGATGGGCGCGGGGTCTCTGACGTCGCTCCCGATCATCGAGACGCAGGCGGGCGACATCTCGGCCTACATCCCGACGAACGTCATCTCGATCACCGACGGGCAGATTTTCCTTGAGGCCGACCTCTTCAACTCGGGCATCCGCCCGGCCATCAACGTCGGCAACTCGGTCTCGCGCGTGGGCGGCTCGGCGCAGATCAAGGCGATGAAGCAGGTGGCGGGGACGCTGCGGCTCGACCTCGCGCAGTATCGCGAGCTGGCGGCGTTCGCGCAGTTCGGCTCCGACCTCGACCGCGCCACGCAGGCGCAGCTCGCGCGCGGCCAGCGCCTCGTCGAGATTCTGAAGCAGCCACAGTACCGCCCGCTGGGCGTCGAGCAGCAGGTGCTCATCCTGTGGGCGGCGACTACGGGGCAGCTCGACGACATCCCCGTCGACCAGGTGCGACGCTTCGAGGCCGACTTCCAGCGCTTCATCGAGACGTCGCACCCCGGCACGCTCAACGCCATCCGCGAGAAGAAGTCGCTGACCGACGACATCAAGCAGGGTCTGACGCAGGCCGTCAGCGACTTCAAGTCGGCGTGGCAGGAGCGGGCGCTTAACCCGCAGCCCGAGCCGCCGGGCGAGCCCGTCGTGAGGGCCGACGCGGCCGCGGGCACGACCGCCGCGGCGCGTGCGTAATAAAGGTTAGACAGTAGACAGCAGGCTCCGCCCCGCGGGCACCGACGCTGACACTCGGAAGACTCGTCGTGAGGAAGTTCTTCTACTGACTACTGTCTACTGACTACCGTCTACTGTCCTATGGCAAACCTCCTCGACATCCGCCGGCGCATCAAGTCGGTCAAGAATACGCAGCAGATCACGAAGGCCATGAAGATGGTCTCGGCGGCGAAGCTGAAGCGTGCGCAGGAGCGCGCGGTCTCGGCGCGCCCCTTCGCCGTGAAGATGGCGGAGGTGTTGACAGACCTGGCCTCGCAGGCGGGCGAGGACTTCCGGCACCCGCTGATGGACGCGCGCGGCGACTCGCGCTACCTGCTCGTGCTCGTCACGGCCGACAAGGGGCTGGCCGGGGCCTTCAACGCGAATCTGACGAAGGCCGCGGCGGCCTTCATGCGCGAGCACGAGGGTAAGACGGTCGAGGTTCTGGCGGTCGGGCGCAAGGGGAGAGACTTCTTCCGCCGCCGCGGGGCGGAGATCGTCGGCGAGTACATCGGGCTGACGGGCAAGGGGAGGATCGACCACGCCGAGGCGCTCGAAATCGCGCGCGACGTGATGCGACGCTTCACGGAGGACGAGGGCATCGACAAGGTCTTCGTGCTCTTCAACGAGTTCCGCTCCGTCATCTCGCAGCGCGTCGTCGTCGACCAGATTCTCCCGGTCTCGCGCGTGGACGCGGCGGCCGGAGAAGAGGCCGACGCGGCGGGCGGGCCCAACCTCGTCGGCTACGTGTACGAGCAGCCGCCGGCGGAGATTTTCAGCCAACTCCTGCCGCGCCTCGTCGAGACGCAAATCTACCGCGCGCTGCTGGAGTCGGTCGCCAGCGAGCAGGGCGCGCGCATGACGGCGATGGACTCGGCGTCGAAGAACGCGGGCGAGCTGATCCAGTCGCTGACGCTCAACATGAACCGCATCCGCCAGGCGAGCATCACGCGCGAGATCATCGAGATCGTCTCGGGCGCGTCGGTCGCGCGCTAGCGGCGGGTTAAAGCTTAAAGACGGGTGAGGGAAGCAGGCGCACGCTGCTTCCCTCATTCTCTTTTTGCGCCGAGGCTTCCGTGAAGGGCGAGAAAGAGACGCGGGGCGTGAAGGCGGCGGCGCGGCGCGGGAGGCTCCGGCGTTACGGCCCCGTCGTCGCGTGGGCGTGCTTCGTGCTCTTCGCGTCGTCGTCGAACTTCTCGGCGTCGAACACGTCGCGCGTCATCCGGCCGCTGCTCGTCTGGCTCTTCCCCGAAATCTCCGAGGCGGCGCTCGCCCAGGCCCACTTCCTCGTCCGCAAGGCGGCGCACGTCGCCGAGTACGCGCTGCTGGCGCTGCTGGCGGCGCGCGCCTTCCGCACGTCCCGGCGCGGGGCGCTCGCGCGCCGCTGGCGGCTCGCCTCGTTCGCCCTCGTCGCGTGCGTCGCGCTCGCAGACGAGTACCACCAGAGCTTTGTCCCGGCGCGCACGGGCACGGTCTACGACAGCCTGCTCGACATAGCGGGCGGGGCGGCGGCGCTCGTCGGCGCGTCCCTCTGGCTCGCCGCGAGAGGGCGGAAGTGGCGGAAGTCTGGCAACACGGCGCGCCCGGCCGACCTCTAAGCTGCTGCCGTTTTCGACCAGGCTACTGGCACTTTAACGCGGCGTGTTATCCTGAGACCCGTTCCCCAAAAGTGCCCGAAGACCCGTTCCCCAAAAGTGCCCGACGCCCTGACGGTCGGGGCCGACTCATCCTATGCTGAAGAATTTGAGGCAGCCGCGCCGCGTCGTCATCACGGGGCTCGGGTGCGTGACGCCGCTCGGCGTCGGGCGTGAGGCGTTCTGGGGCGGGCTGCTGCGCGGCGAGAGCGGGGTCCGCCGCATCGAGGGCTTCGACGTCGAGGGCTCGCCCGTGCGCATCGCCGGCCAGGTCCCGGGCTTCGACTGGGAGGGTGAGCTGAAGGCGAAGGACCGTCGCCACGTCGCGCGCACCGTCCCGCTCGCGCTCGCCGCCGCGCGCGAGGCCGTGGAGGACGCGCGCCTCCAGCCTTCCGACTTCTCCCCGGAAGAGCGTCGCGCCTTCGGCGTCGTGCTCGGCACGGGCGGCGGCGGGCTGGCCTTCACCGAGGAGCAGTACAGGTATCACTACGTCCCCGACACGCCCGGTACTCCGAGCGTCTACACCATCCCGTCGTCGACGCACGGCGGGCTCTCCTCCGAGCTGTCGATGGCCTTCGGGCTGCGCGGCCTCTCGCACGTCGTCTCGACGGGCTGCACCTCTTCGACCGACGCCATTGCCTACGCCGCACAGCACATCGCGCTCGGCCGTCAGGACGCGATGCTCGCGGGCGGCTCGGACGCGCCGCTCGCGCCCGGCATCCTCGCGGGCTTCTGCCTGATGAAAGTCCTGACCGAAGACTGGAACGACGAGCCCGGCCGCGCGTCGCGCCCCTTCTCGCGCGACCGCTCGGGGATGGTCCTGGGCGAGGGCGCGTGGGTCTACGTGCTCGAAGAGTACGAGCGCGCGCGCCGCCGCGGGGCGGGCGTCTACGCGGAGGTGACGGGCTACGGCGCGACGTGCGACGCGTACCACCGCGTGCGTCTCGAAGACACGGGCGAGGAGCCGGCGCGCGCGATGCGGCTCGCGCTCGAAGACGCGGGGCGCGCGGCCGAGGAGGTCGATTACGTCAACCTCCACGGCACGTCCACCGTCCTGAACGACCGCATCGAGACGCAGGCGCTCAAGCTCGCGCTCGGCGCGTCGGCCGGGCGCATCCCGATGTCGGGCACGAAGTCGCAGATAGGCCACCCGCAGGGCGCGTCGGGCGCGGCGGGGCTGGCCGCGGCGCTCTGCGCGATGACCACGGGGCGCATCCCGCCGACCATCAACCTCGACGAGCCCGCGCCGGAGTGCGACCTCGACTACACGCCCAACAGCGCGCGCGAGCGCGAGGTGAGGGTCGCGCTCTGCAACTGCATCGGCTTCGGCTCGAAGAACAGCGCGCTCGTCGTCGAGCGCCCGGCGGAATGAGAAGGGAACATGAAGGCCACGCTGTTAACCATCGCCCTCGTCCTGGCGGCGGCGGCGCGCGCGCCGGCCGCGCCGCGGACGCAGGGCGGCGTCGAACACTTCTCGAAGGAGGGGGTGTCGTTCGACTACCCGGCCGGGTGGGCGCTCGAAGACAAGAGCACGGCCGTGCAACAGCACGTCGTTCTCAGGCGGCCGGACATCTCGGCCCTCATCATGGTCGTCGCGCGGCGGGAGCCCTTGCAGAACATGGAGCAGCTATTCGCGGCGCGCAAGTCCGTCACGGAGCCGTACGTGGAGAGCCTCGCGCGGCAGCTCGGCGCGAAGGCCCCCGACTCGCCAGACTCGCAGTGCCTGTCGGTGGGCGAGTCGCTCGCGCCGGGCTATCACCTCGCGGGCCGAATCGGACAGGAGCCGGGCAAGGCCGAGGTCTATCCGGTCGTGAAGGGGCAGCGGCTCTTACACCTCGTCTACGTCCGGCATGACAAGGACGAGGCGGCGGCCGCTCCGGCGTGGAAGTCTCTGGTCGAGACGCTGAAGGTCGAGCCACCCGCGAACCCTTCGCCCGAGGCGGCGAGCATGAGTCGGGTAGTCTCGGGCGGGGTGCTCAACGGCACGTTGTTGTCGAAGCCGCAGCCCGACTACCCCATCACCGCGAAGAGGGCGCGCGCCTCGGGGACGGTCGTCGTGCGGCTCACGGTCGACGAGAAGGGCGAGGTCGTCTCGGCGCAGGCCGTCTCGGGTCACACGCTGCTGCGCGCGGCGGGCGAGGAGGCGGCGCGGCGCGCGAAGTTCTCGCCGACGATGCTCTGCGGCAAGCCCGTGAAGGTGACGGGCGTCATCACGTACAACTTCTTCCTCCGGTAGCGGCCGCCGCGCGGGGCCGGTTCGGCGGTGTTCGTCCGAACGGGAGCGAGTCGCGCCAACTTATGTTTGAGCGGTTCGGGCAGCGGAGCGACGAGCTGGAGCACCTGGACAAGGGCGACTACACGCCCGAGGAGTACGAGGGGTGTCTCTCCGAGCTGCGGAGGGTGAACCGCTGGCTCGGCGACTCGCGCGCGCTCAGGCGCTCGGTGCTACCGGACATCGGCCGCGACGGGCCGCGCGAGTTCTCGCTGCTCGACGTCGGCGCGGGGACGGGCGAGCTTCTGCGCGAGGTCGCGCTGTGGTCGCGCCGTGAGGGGACGAAGGCGCGTCTGGTCGGGTTGGAGCTGAACGAGCGCGCGGCGGCCGCGGTCGCCGAGCAGTCGCGCGGGTTCGGGGAGATCGAGTCGGTGCGCGGCGACGCGCTGCGGCTGCCCTTCGCCGCGGGGGCGTTCGACTACGTCATGTGCTCGCTCTTCACGCACCACTTCCGCGACGAGGCGTGCGCGCGCGTGCTCAAAGAGATGGCGCGCGTCGCCGCACGCCGCGTCTACTGCATAGACCTGCACCGCCACCCCGTAGCCTACTACTCCTACACGACGGCCGGCCGCCTCCTCCTGCACAACCGACTCGTGCGCGAAGACGGCGCGCTCTCCATCCTGCGCGGCTTCCGCCCGCGCGAGCTGGCCGCGCTGGCCGCGCGCGCCGGGCTGACGGACGTTAAGGTCGAGCGGCGCTTCCCTTATCGGCTGGTCTTGAGCGCGAGCCTTTGATGCCGGAATTTGACGCAATCATCGTGGGCGGCGGGCCGGCGGGGGCGAGCGCGGCGATTGAGCTGGCGGCGTCGGGCGCGCGCGTGCTGCTCGCCGAGCGCGAGCGGTTCCCGCGCGAGAAGCTGTGCGGCGAGTTCATCTCGCCCGAGTGTCTGGGACACTTCGCCCGGCTCGGCGTCCTCGAACGGATGAATCAGGGGGGCGGCGCGCGCGTGTCGGAGACGGTCTTCTACGCGCCTTCGGGGCGCGGCGTCTCGGTGCCGAGCGAGTGGTTCGGCGGCGGCGTCGGGGGCGACGCGCTCGGGCTCAGCCGCGCCGAGATGGACGCGCGGCTTCTGGCGAGGGCGCGCGAGGCGGGCGCGGTCGTGCTCGAAGAGGCGGCGCTCGCCGGCGTCGTCGTCGAAGGCGCGCGCGTCCGCGGCGTGCGGCTCCACACACACGGAAGTGAGGTGCGCGAGTTCCGCGCGCGCGTCACGCTCGACGCGACGGGGCGAGGCCGCGCGTTGGTGCGACGCGCCGGGCGCGAGCTGGACCGGGAAGGGAAGCGCGGCGGCGCGCCGTCGGGCGTCGGCTTTTTCGGCGCGAGTCAGGTAGGCGGCGC
>DASVSK010001016.1:0-5828 GCA_036388135.1 Pyrinomonadaceae bacterium
CGGCTCTGGATGAGCTGGGGCGTGAAGCCGGCCGCCATGCTCGGCCACAGCATCGGCGAGTACGTCGCCGCGTGCCTGGCTGGCGTCTTCAGTTTGGAAGACGCCCTGAGGCTCGTCGCCGCGCGCGGCCGCCTCATGCAGTCGATGCCCGGCGGGAGCATGACGGCCGTCATGCTCCCCGAGGAGGAAGTCTCGCGGCTGCTGCCGGCCGACATCTCGCTCGCGGCCGTCAACGAGCCCGCGAGCTGCGTCGTCTCCGGCCCGCCGGAGTCGGTGGGGAGGTTCGAGGAGGAGCTGACGGGCCGCGACGTTGGCTTCCGCCGTCTTCACACCTCGCACGCCTTCCACTCGGCGATGATGGAGCCGGTGCTCGGGGAGTTCACCAGGGAGGTGCGGCAGGCACGCCCGCGCGCGCCGGAGATACCCTTCATCTCGGGGCTGACCGGCACCTGGATCACCGCCGAGCAGGCCACGGACGCGGGCTACTGGGCGCGGCAGTTGCGCCACGCCGTGCGCTTCTCGCAGGGCTTGAGGGAGTTGCTGGCGGAGCCCGAGCGCGTCTTCGTCGAGGTCGGGCCGGGGCGCACGCTGACCGCGCTGGCCGCGCGACACGCGGAAGGGCGGGGCCGCGTCCCGTCCCCTCGCTCCGCCACCCGAAGGAGGAAGCGCCGGACGCATCCGTCATGCTCGAAAGCCTCGGACGGCTCTGGCTCGCCGGCGTGAAGGCGGACTGGCGCGGCTTCTACGAAGGCGAGCGCCGCCGCCGCGTCCCCTTACAGCCCTACCCCTTCGAGCGGCAGCGATTCTGGCTGGAGCCGCGTGCGCGCTCGGCCGGACGGCCCGAGGCCGACGGCGACGGGGCGGCGGTCAAGAAGCTGAGCCTCTCCGAGTGGTTCTACCTGCCCTCATGGAAGCCTTCGCTTCCGCCGCCGCCCGTCGAGGAGTTGCGCGACAACTGGCTCGTCCTGCTCGACGAGGGGGAGTTCGGGAGGGCGCTCGCGGCGCGGCTGACCGCGCTCGGCCGACAGGTCGCGACGGCCGAGATGGGCGGCGGTTTCAGCCGCCGCGGCGAGACCGCCTACACGGTTCGCCCCGGCTCCGTCGAGGATTACCGGAGCCTGCTCGAAGACCTGCGCGCGCGCGGGCGGGTGCCGCGGGCCGTCGTCCACGCTTTCAGCCTGACGCCCGCCGGGACGGCCGGCCGCGGCGTCGCGGAGTTCGAGAAGGTTCAGGAGTACGGCTTCTACAGCCTGCTCTCCCTGCTCCAGGCCCTCGCGCCGCACGCGGACGAGGAGGTCGCCGTCACGGTCGTCTCCGACTCGGCCGTCGCGGCGGGCGGCGAGGCCCTGACCCCGGAGAAGTCAACGATGCTGGGGCTGTGCAGGGTCGCCGCGCAGGAGTTGCCGAACATCACGACGCGCTTCGTCGACGTGAAGCTGCCAGACGCGTCCGCGCCCGCCGGCGTCGACGCCGTGCTCGATTCCCTGATGCCGGAGTTGAGCGCCGGCCTTGAGGACGAGGTGGTCGCTTACAGGGGTCGCCGCCGTTACGTGCAGGGCTTCGAGCAGGTTCACCCGGAGGCGGGCCCCGGCGTCCCGCCCCTGCGCGAGCAGGGCGTCTACTTAATCACGGGTGGGTTGACGGGCAACGGCTTTGCCGTCGCCAGGTACCTCGCGCGCGCGGTCAAGGCGCGGCTCGTGCTGGTCGAGCGCGAGGCCGTCCCGGGGGCGGCGGGCGTCTTCGACCCCGGCAACGGACACCAGCGGCAGACCCCGTCTGACGGCGACGGCGCGGAGCCGAAGCTCCAGAGACTCGCGGAGTTGATCGAGGCCGGCGCGGAAGTCTTCATGGTGGCGGCGGACGCGGCCGACGAGGCGCAGCTCACGCGCGCGTGGCTCGAAGGCGAGGCGCGCTTCGGGGCGATTCACGGGGTCGTCCACGCCGAAGAGCCTTCGGGCGAGCGCGCCTTCCGCGCCGTGCTCGAAGCCGGCCGCGAGGACTGCGCGCTGCACTTCAGGCCGAAGGCGCACGCCCTCTACTCGCTTGAGAACGTGATGAGGGACAGGGAGGCCGACTTCTGCGTCGTCCTCTCGTCGGTGGCGGCGGTGCTCGGCGGCGTCGGTTACGGGCCTTACGCGGCCGCGAACCTGTTCATGGACTCCTTCGTCAGAAGCTCGAACCAGACGAACACGACGCCCTGGATGAGCCTCAACTGCGACCTCTGGCTGGGCGAAGACGGTCACGAACAACTCACCGACCTCCGCGGCGACCTGTCGGAGCTGGGCATGACGGCGCGCGAGGGCGAAGAGGTTTTCCGGCAGGCGCTTTCCGCGCGCGGCCTCGACCAGCTCGTCGTCTCGACGGTCGACCTGCCGGCGCGCCTGCTCGCCACGCGGACGCGCTTCGAGGGCCTGCGCGCGCGGCAGAAGCAGGGGGACGGGGCGGGGGCCGCCCGGCACGAGAGGCCGCCGCTGCCGACCCCTTACGTCGCGCCCGAGACGGAGATGGAGCATCGCATCGCGGCCGTGTGGCAGCAGGTGCTCGGCTTCGAGCCGGTCGGGGTCGAGGACAACTTCTTCGACCTGGGCGGCGACTCGCTGGTCGCCATACAGGTCGCCTCGCGCCTCAAGCAGGCGCTCGACATCGACTTCCCCGTCGCCAAGCTTTACCAGGGGGTGACGGTCAGGTCGCTCGCCCGGCTGCTGTCCGAGGGCGAGGACGAGGAGCGGCGGCGACACGCCGCCGAGCAGGCCGAGCGCCAGCAGGCGGTGGGCCGCCGCGCGCAGTACATCGAGCGCAGAAGGTCTCTGGCGCGAGAAGTGGAGGGTTAGCTTGCGAGTGGTCGTGCAGAAATACGGCGGGTCGTCGGTCTCGACGGCGGAGAAGATGCGGGCCGTCGCCGCGAAGGTCGTGGGGGCGAGGCGGCGCGGCCACCCCGTGGTGGTCGTGGTCTCGGCCATGGGCGACTCCACCGACGACCTGCTTGAGCTGGCGCGGCAGGTCGGCCCCGGCCTCTCGCCGCGCGAGCTTGACATGCTGCTGGCGACGGGCGAGACGGTCTCGGCCGCCCTCCTCGGCCTCGCCGTCCAGGCGCTCGGCGAGAAGGCGGTCGCGCTCTCCGCGGGCCAGTGCGGCATCATCACCAACGACGTGCATTCCAACGCGCGCATCCTCGAAGTCCGGCCCGGCCGGATTCAGAGGGAGCTGGCGGGAGGGGCCGTCGTGGTCGTCCCCGGCTTCCAGGGCGTGACCGAGCGGCAGGAGATTACGACGCTCGGCCGCGGCGGCTCAGACACCAGCGCCGTCGCGATTGCCGCCGCGCTCGGCGCGGAGTGCTGTGAAATCTACACGGACGTCGAGGCCGTCTTCAGCGCCGACCCGCGCCTCGTGCCCGAGGCCGTGGCGCTCCGCGAGCTGGGCGCGGGCGAGATGCAGGAGCTGGCCTGGCACGGCGCGCAGGTGCTCAAGGCCGAGGCCGTGGAGTTCGCCAGCACCAACGGGGTCGCGGTCGTCGTGCGCCCGGCCCACGCCGACGGCGCCGGCACGCTGGTCTCCCCGGCGACCGCCGAGTCGGACGGCTACAGGCCGCGCCGCCCGGAGGTGGCCGGCGTGGCGGGGCGGAAAGACGTCGTGCGCCTCCGCCTGCAAGCGTCGGCGCTCTGCGGCACTCGGAGGGACGAGATTTTCGCCGCCGTCTCGAAGTACGACCTCATCTTCGGGAGCCTGAGCGACGCCGACGGCGGCGGCGAGCTTTTCCTCTCCAACCTTGAGATCGCTGACCCCGAGGTTTTCGCCGCGGAGTTCGCGCCGCGGTTCGGCCGCGCCGTCGAACTCACCGACGGGCTGGGGGCCGTCTCGCTGGTCGGGTTCGGCCTCGGCTCAAGGCCCTCGGCGCTGCTCGACGCCCTCAGGATTCTGGAGGAGGGGCGCGTGCCGCTCGTCAAGAGCTTCACCGGGCGCGAGTCTTTGACCTTCGTCATCCCGCGCCCGCTCGTGGACGAGAGCGTGAGGCGTCTGCACCGCGTTTTCATCGGGGGCCGCGAGGGCCGGCCCCGCAACTGAATGTCGAGCTTTAACCCGGACGACCAAAGGAACAGACACCGTGCAAACGTTCGAACTACTTGAATCAGAGGTGCGGTACTACAGCCGCGACTTCCCCACCGTCTTCAACAGGGCCACCGGCTGCAAGCTCTTCGACGAGGGCGGCCGGGAGTACCTCGACTTCTTCAGCGGCGCGGGGACGCTCAACTACGGCCACAACAACCCGCGCCTGAAACGGCGGCTCATCGAGTACCTGGAGAGCGACTCGGTCACGCACAGCCTCGACATGGCGACGGCCGTCAAGCGCGAGTTCCTCGAACGTTTCGACTCGATCATCCTCGCGCCGCGCGGGCTGCGCTACAAGATTCAGTTCTGCGGCCCGACCGGGGCCAACTCCGTCGAGGCGGCCCTGAAGCTGGCGCGCAAGGTGACGGGGCGTCAGACCGTCGTCTTCTTCATGAACGCCTACCACGGGCTGAGCCTCGGCGCGCTGGCCGTGACGGGCAACGCCTCGAAGCGCGCCGGCGCGGGCGTGCCCCTGCACTACGGGATGCCGATGCCTTACGACGGCGACCTCGGCGACGGCGTGGACACGCTCGACTACTTCGAGGCGTTCCTGGAAAACCCCGGCGGCGGCATGGAGCTGCCCGCCGCCGTCATCGTCGAGACCATCCAGGCCGAAGGCGGCGTGAAGGTGGCGAGCCGCGAATGGCTGCGCCGCCTCGCCGACCTCGCGCGCCGCCACGGCATCGTGCTCATCGTCGACGACATACAGGTCGGGTGCGGCCGCACGGGCAGCTTCTTCAGCTTCGATGAAGCGGGACTGCGGCCGGACATGGTCTGCCTCTCGAAGGCCATCGGCGGGTACGGCCTCCCGATGGCGCTGCTCCTGATCCGCCCCGACCTCGACGTGTGGCAGCCGGGCGAGCACACGGGCACGTTCCGCGGCAACAACCTCGCCTTCGCCGCCGCCAGCGAGGCGCTCTCTTACTGGGAGGACGGCTCCTTCGCCGACTCCATCTCGAAGAAGTCCGAGCTGTTGCGCAGCCGCCTGGACGAGCTGGCGGGGCGGCACGAGGAGGCGCGCGGCTTCGTGCGCGGGCGCGGCATGATTCAGGGTCTGGGCTTCGCCGAGAAGGGGCTGGCCGAGGAGGTGGCGCGGGCGGCCTTCGAGCGCGGGCTGATTATCGAGACCTCGGGCGCGCGCGGCGAGGTCGTCAAGCTGCTCCCGCCGCTCACCATCGGCGAGGAAGATTTGGAGGACGGCGTCGCGCGCATCGGCCAGAGCCTTGAGGTCGCGCTGGGGAGGCTGGGGCTGGGACGCGCCGCCGTCAACCCCGGGTAGGGTCGCGCGGGTCGAAGGGACTGCGCGGCGACACGTCGCGCCGGAGGCCGCCGGCTCTTAGTCGGGGGCGACGAACATAGTTTGGGAATGGAGTGCCGGAGATGAGTGAGTCACAGAAAGTACACGAGTTGAACGGTTCCGAAATAGCCATCGTCGGGATGTCCTGCCGCTTCCCCGGCGCGCGCACCCCGCAGGAGTTCTGGAAGAACCTTACCGGGGGCGTCGAGTCTTTGACGTGCCTGACGGCGGAAGACCTGCAACGCGGCGGGCTCGACCCGCGCGTGCTCGAAGACCCGCGGTACGTGCCCTACGTGCCGGCCGTGGAGGACGTCGAGTTCTTCGACGCGGGCTTCTTCGGCTACACGCCCCGCGAGGCGGAGCTGATGGACCCGCAGCAGCGCATCCTGCTGGAGACCGCCTGGCACGCGCTGGAGGATGCCGG
>DASVSK010001017.1:0-2553 GCA_036388135.1 Pyrinomonadaceae bacterium
CAGCGCCTGGAAGTTCGCGCGGTCGAGCGAGAGCGCGCGGTCGAGGTGCTGCCACGCCTCGTCGGGCTTCCTCTCGGCGGCCGCGACGTCGGCGAGGTTGACGTGCGGGAGCGGCGAGTTGGGCGCGGCCTGCCGCGCCGACTCGAAGTCGGCGCGCGCCGCCGCGACCTGCGCCGGCGTCTGGCCGGGGAGCCGCAGGCTCGCCTTGCCGCGCAGGAGGTAGGCGTTCGTCTTCACGTCGGCGAGGAGCTGCGGCGTGATGTCGCCGGTCGGCGCGGCGTCCTGTAGCTTCTTCAGCAGCTCGTCGGCCGTCCGCTTCGCGCCCTCGGCGTCGCCGGAGTCGAGACCGATCTGCATCTGGAGGAGGCGGGCCGGGAGGAAGTCCTGGTAGTAGCGTTCCAGCTCCCCGGCGCGGGCGCGCGCCAGGTCCAACTGCCCGTCGCGGTAGAGCGCGTCGGACATGAAGTAGAGGCCGAGCTTCGAGCGCGGCTCGGCGTCGAGCACGGTCTTGAGGTCGGCGATGGCGTCCTTGAGCTTGCCCGAGGCGACGCGCATGCGCGCCCGCAGGAAGAGCGCGTCGGCGTCCTTCGGGTTACGCTTGAGCAGCTCGTCCACCTGCGCCGAGGCGGCCTGCGCGTCGCCGCGCTGGAGGCTGATCTCGCCGAGGCGGTAGCGGCCGCGCGTGTAGTCGGGCGAGCCCTTGACGATCTCCTGGTAGAGTCCCGCGGCCTCGTCGAAGCGGCCCACCGTCGAGTAGTAGTCGGCGAGGCGCGCCTTGCCCTCGGGCTTCTCCCAGTCGAGCTGCGCCCAGGCCTTGTAAGCCTCCTCGGCCCTGTCCTGCCGGTTGTTGACGAGGTAGTAGCTGGCGAGCACCCAGCGCACGTCGCGGTTCTCGGGGTCGACCTCGACGGCCTTGCGGAACGAGGCCTCGGCCTCGCCGGCGCGCCCCGTCTGCGTCAGGAATTTGCCGTACTCGATGTGCGCGAGCGACGAGCGGTCGTTGGCCGTGATGGCCTGGCGGTAGACGCCCTCGGCGTCGGCCGTGCGGTTGTTCTGGAGGTAGAAGCGCGCGAGCCCCATGTGCGACTCGACGCGGCGCGGGTCGAGCGCCACGGCCTCCTTGATCATCTGCTCGGCCTTCGCGGCGTCGCCCTTGAAGTAGACGACGTTGGCGGAGAGGATGAGCCCGTCCGGGTTCTTCGGGTCGCGCGCGACGACTTCGGCCGCCAGCCGCTCGGCCTCGGCCAGCAGCTCGGCGTTCTTCTGCCGGCTGTAGGCGAGCAGGTAGCCGTTGGCGAGCCGCAGGCGTGCCGGCACGTTCCCCGCGTCGAGCTTGACGGTGCGCTGCAACTCCTCGATGTACTCGCCGCCGCGCCCGAGCTGCTCATAAGCCTGCGCGAGCCCCCAGTGGGCGGCCGCCAGGTTGTCGTCGATCTGGATGGCGTTGCGGAACTCGATGGACGCCTCCTGCCAGCGGCGCTCCTTGAGGAACGCTTCGCCGCGCGAGACGTGTTCGGCCTTCGCCTTTTCGGGGTTGGAGCAGGACGCCGCGAGTGCGACGAGGCAGGCGAGCAGGACGGCGAGCGACGCCCGGACGCTCCGGGCGCGGCGGCACTCTTGAAGATTCATCTGACGGGCACTCCTTCCGGCCATCCCCCCGGCCGCCTTCAGACCGGGGCTAGTGGTCTCGAAGGCGCGCGGGCGCGGGACGCCGCTTCTTCTTCTTCTCGGCCGTCCGGGTCGTCATCTTCGGCGGCGGGCAAAGCCACTTCGAGACTTCCGGCGGGCGGTTTCGTTCGGTCACCCGCCCGGCGGGGCATGCCGGGAGAGAGACGACTTCAGAAAACGCCTAACGACGTTTCCCTTCCTTAAAATGCCCCATCCCGAGACGAAAAAGCAAGAAACGACTTCCGCCTCGGAGCGGGCCGACGGTTCATCGACTCGTTTCTTCATCGACTCGATGAACCGGCGAGTCAATGAGTCGATCCCTACGTCCCTCAGTCGGGCACGTAGGCTGAAAGGTTCGGGGCGACGTGCGCGGCGAACTGCGCCGCGGTCTCGGCGGCCTCGCGCTCGGGGCCGCGGAAGGGGACGAGCACGCGCACCATCGCGCCGTCGGAGCGGCGCATGCGGATGCTGTCGAAGACCGTGTAGACCTTGTCGACGTACTCGTTCGCCACCGCGCGCCCGCGCCCCTGGTACCAGTAGAGCATCAGCATCCGGTCGCCCGCGTGCTCGATGACGAAGCTGTTCGCCTCGAAGGGCGCGCGGCCGTCGGCCGGCCTGACCTCGACGGTCGAGGGGTCGTTGAGCGTCCAGCCGGCGCCGGGCAGGCAGTTGAGCGGGCTGTGGTAGGTCGCGCCCGCGCGCTGCGTCGCGTAGTAGCCGACGTAGAGCGAGGCCATCTGCCCGCCCGCGCCCGCGTAGTCGCGCGAGACGTAGTCGTCGGCGCGCAGCACCGCCTCGGTCGCGGCGTCGAACCGCACGTCGCGCCCCGCCTGACGCCAGCCGCCGACCTCCGCCGGGAACTCGGCCAGCGCCCGCCGGGGCGCT
>DASVSK010001018.1:0-4137 GCA_036388135.1 Pyrinomonadaceae bacterium
TTCGATGAAAATACCGGGCAGATGGTAATAGCGGATGAAGGGAGTAAAAAAACAGACTCCAAAGAAACTACCGCAAGTAAGTCACCACAAGACGATACAAAAAAGACGATGACCTCCGCGCTGCAGTCTTCGTCCGTGGAAATTAAGAAAGTTGAGGAGTCGGTTAAGAAAAACAAAATAGATGTGATTGTCGAAGAGTCCAATCAACCACTTCACACTGCGGGGTCAATTTTAAAGAAGGCATCCGCCGTCGCCACCGCCACGCTGTTACACCCGAAGCAACAAAGCGCAATAGCCGCGGCGAAAGGGTACGCTCTCAAGAAAGCAACCGTTTACGTTCCCAAGACCGGTTCTTCCATTAAGGTGCCGACAGGCATCGTCACCAAAGCCGCCGCTGTTGCAAAGTTCGTCTCAAGGGCGGCTCCCATTGTTAGTGCGTTAGCACTAGGTTCAGACATATACACGAGCAAGAAAATAACAGCCGGGCATGTTTTGACGGGCCTTACGGTTGTCGCATCAGCAGCTGCCGTCATCGCATCTGCTCCGGTAGTCGTCGCAACGGCGGCGGTTGTTGCCACCGTGTACCTAATAGGGACGGGTGTCTCATTATTATTTACGGGTAAATCTCTAGAAGAAAACTTGAATACAGGTTTGGATAAGAGGGGTGCAACCAAACACGGCGGCACATTATTTAGCTGGTAGTAAATGAAGTGGAACGCTATGCGAAAAATGAATTCACCTAGAACATAAAGAACAACAACGCCTGTCAGCCCCACTCATGAACGGAGGAACGTTATGCCATCGCTGCTCGTCATCAGCCTGCACCCGGACGCGTCCGTCACCGGCGATGAGTTCGGTAGTTACCTCAACGGGCTGTCCATCGCCGCGCACGAGGTTTCGTTCAGTGATCCGGAGGGCGTCGCTCCCGCGTTCGGGGTGGCCGCCTACGTCGCGCCGAGGCTGCCGGAGTCGCCTTCTCACAAGCCCGAGCCCGTCCCGGACGGCAAGAGCCGGATTACGCAGCACTTCAAGGTCGTCCCCGTGACGACGTCAAGGGGACTGTCCGCGCGAACCCTTTTCGCGTCGGCGACGGCGGTCATCGAAATCCCTGACCCCCCGGCCGGGCGGGAGTACAAGACCGCCGACGTGCGACTGGTCGTCAAGCGGGGCGGCGGCGAGATAGTCCACGGGCAGGTCTATTACAACGTGCCGGTCGCGCCCGCCCCCCTGCCGAAAAGCCCGAACGACTTCCCGAAGCTCCGACCCGTCAGCCTGCATCTGTCCCTGCCCGCGCCGGGGCGGCAGCCCGCGGCGAACGCGGCCGGCCCGGTCGAAGTCGCGCCCCCGAACTTCGAGAGCCTCCGGGCGGCGGTCGAGCAAGTCCTGACCGCCGAAACGGGCGGCACGGCGGGCATCGCCGACCTGACCCGCGAACAGTGCCGTCACGTGGCTTATGAGATTACCTGGGACCCGTCCGCCCACCCGCCGCCCGCGCCCGCGCGGCCGTTGGAAGAGCTGTACACCGGCCCCCGGGGCGCGGCGAGTGACGACGAGCGCGAGCGGCTGGTATTTGAAAACAGTCTGTTGACGCATTACGTCACGCACAACAGCGAAGCCGAGCAACTGTCTAACTTCGTCTTCTCGGTCTCGGCGGCCATCTGGTGCGAGCAGGAGACGCGGAAGGCGACGCGGGCCGGGTTCTCTTTCCCGGTCAACCCCTCCGACCCCGCGCGCGTGGAGCGTTTGATTCTGGACGGCGCGGAAACGCCGCTGGGATTTGAAGTCCCGGCGGCGTACTTCTACGCCGTCACGGCGAATCTTCCGCAGCAGGTCAGGCGCAAGGAGCGTCTCAAGATGGCCGTCCTGAGCCCCGAGGCGCAGACGGTCGCCAACGTCGAACAGGCCCTCGTCCAACACCTGTTTACGGCCGAGCCGGCCGAGGTCAATCGCTTTCAATCGGCGCGTCGCCTGCGCGCCCTCGGTACGCCGGGCGAGACCGGCACGCCCGTGATCGTGCTCGCGCGGCCGACCCCGACGGGTCAGTCGTCCCCGGTGCGCGAACTGTTGAGCCGCTGGCTGAGCTTCGACGGGGACGACCCGGGCGCGTTCTGGGACGGGCTGCCCGCCTCCGCCCGGGGAGGGCATTTGAGTTTACTCCTCACAGCGATTACCGGGGGACACGATCCGCTGATTGCGGCCGTCACGGGCGGCGAGTTCGGCGTGAAGGACGTGGGCGGGCTGGCGGCGAAGACCGGCGACGATTGGAGGGGGCTGCTGCTCACAGACCCGCACCTGCTCCCTGACTTTACACGGCCCGGCACGACGGAGGAGCGGGCGGGGGCGTTCATCCGCCACCTGGACAAGTTCTTCCACGTCCCCGAAGTGTTTGAAACGCCGCCGCCTCCGGCCGCGGAGCCCGCGCCTGCCTTCGACCGTCCGGCGGGCAGCCCGCTCGACGCCCTGCTCGCAAACTACCCGCAGGGCTTCTCGTTCGACGGGTGGGACGCGGCCCAACTGTCTGAAGTGCTGGGCGACATTTTCCCGGGCGACCCCGCGGCGCAGCAGCAATTCGCCGCGTGGCTGGGCTGCGTCCGGGGCGTCGTCCAACTCGCGAAGGGAATCGAGCCCGCCGCGATTCGTTTCTCGGTCATCGAGGCGCTGTGGGCGCGCGGCTTCACCGGCGCTCAAAGCGTCCGGGGATTTTCGCCGGAGGATTTCAGAGAGGCTCTGGCCGGGTCGGTCGCACACGCGCACGCCGAAGCCGTCTGGGTCAACGCCGGGGCGGACGGGACGCGCCCGGAGCCCCGGCCGGGCGGGTTCAAGCCGGTCAACCCCGGCGGCTCCATCGTCAACTGCGTCCCGCCCGCGCACCTCTCGCCGCTGGGGCCGGTGGCATATCTGCACGAGCTGTTGCGCGCGGCCGAAAACTCCACCTGCGACAACCCCCTGCCCGCCGAGCCCGTGAAGGCTCTGGCCGCGGCGTTGTCGGGCCGCCGCGGGCCGCTGGGCAATCTGCGCGCGACGAAATCCAACCTGGAGGTGCCGCTCCCGCTAATCGACATCGTTAATGAATCGCTCGAACACATCGTCGCCGCCGACGCCTCGGGCGCGGTTTACAACACGGCGACCGATCAAGTGGGCGGGCATGAGTTGAAGTCGAACCCGAACCCCGCCCCCGGCGCTTACCTGCACGACCCGGCGACGATGTTCGAGGCGCTGCCCGAACACTCCACGCCCGCCGTCCCGACGGCGGGGCAGGCGGCTTACGACAAACTGAAGGTCGACTTCTCGGCGTGCGGCCTGCCCTACTCACAGCCTCTGGACGTCGCGCGCACCTATCTGCGGCAACTCGGAACCGACCGCTTCGACACGATGCGCCACTTCCGCAGAGACGTCACGGAGTTCGTTCTCGACCCCGCCGACGAAACGCCGGAGTTCCAGAGACACCTCCTGCGCTACCCCGTCCGCATCGACATCGCCATAGAGTATCTCGGCATCACGCCCGAAGAGTACGCCGCCCTCTTCCAGCATAACCTCGGCGCTTCGGCGCTGGCCGAGGTCTACGGTTTCGCGCCCGCCGGCCTGACCTCGCCCGGCGCGGCGGACTGGAAGGGGCTGGTCGCGCACCTCGACGAGTTTCTGCGGCGCACGTGCCTGACCTACTGCGAGTTCGTAGAGCTGTGGAGGTCTCAGTTCGTCAGGTTCGGCCTGAAGGGCGCGCGGGAGGAGGGCTTCCCCGACTGCGAGCCGTGTTGCACGGCAGAGTATCTGATCGAGTTTGAAGAGCCGGCCGACGCGGCGGAAGCCTTAAGACGCCTGGCGATTTTTATACGCCTGTGGCGCAAGTTGCAGGCCGTGCCGAACGCGCGTTACACGTTCACCGAGCTGCGCGACGTCTGCGAAGTGCTCGGGCTGTTCGGCGGGGCGAACGTCAACCCGGATTTCATCCGGCAGCTCGTCGCCTTCCAGATGCTCCGCGACGATTTCGGGCTGTCGCTGACCGACGGCACGCCGCCCGCCGCCGGCGCGACCGGGGCAGACCGGCTTCACCTGCTGGCGTTCTGGGTCGCGGGCGCGGCTAAGTGGGACTGGGCGGTAGAACACCTGCTCGATCAAATCCAGCGGCACGCCGTCGCG
>DASVSK010001019.1:0-3013 GCA_036388135.1 Pyrinomonadaceae bacterium
TCTTCAAGTGCGAGAACTTCCAGCGCGCCGGGGCCTTCAAGATGCGCGGCGCGACGAACAAGATTCAGTCGCTCTCCGAAGCCGAGCGCGCTCGCGGCGTCGTCGCCTTCTCCTCCGGGAACCACGCGCAGGCCGTGGCGCTGGCGGCGCGCGACGCCGGCTTGCGCGCCGTCATCGTGATGCCGACGGACGCGCCGCGCACCAAGGTCGCGGCGACGCGCGGCTACGGCGCGGAGGTCGTCACCTTCGACCGCCAGCGCGAAGACCGCGAGGAGATCGCGCGCCGGCTCTCCGAGCGCGAGGGGCTGACGGTCGTGCCGCCCTACGACGACTACCACGTCGCGGCGGGGCAGGGGACTTGCGCGCTGGAGCTGTTCGAGGAAGCGCCCGACCTCGACGCGCTGCTGACGCCCTGCGGCGGCGGCGGGCTCTTCGCCGGGGCGTCGACGGCGGCCAGGGCCCTCAGCCCGCGCGTGCGCTGCTTCCCCGTCGAGTCCGAGTTGTCGGACGACACGCGCCAGTCGTTCATCAAGGGCGAGCGCGTCCACATCCCGCCGCCCGCGACCGTCGCCGACGGCATGCGCACGCAGACGCCGGGCGCGCTCACCTTCCCCGTGCTGCAAGCGAACGCCGAGGACGTGCTCACCGTCTCGGAGGGCGAGATAGTCGAGGCGCTGCGCTTCCTGCTCTTCCGCCTGAAGATTCTGGTCGAGCCGACGGGCGCGGTCGCCGCCGCCGCCGTCCTCTTCGGCAAGCTGCCGCCGGACGTGCGGAGCGTCGGCGTCATCCTCTCCGGCGGCAACGTAGACCCCGAGGCGCTCGCGCGGTTCATCAGCCCGGCGACGGCTTGAAGGGGATTTTAAGGGCGCGGTGCGTCGGTGCGTCCTCGCGCTGAAGGGGGGCGGCCGTGCGAGACGGCCGCCCCCCTTTTCGCGTGCGCGCGGGCTACTGCTTGACGAGCGTGTTGACGTTGACGTGGGGCCACACGATGAGTCCCTTGCCGTCGCCGCGCTTGATGAATTCGAGGTTGGTCTGCTGCGAGTACTGCAACTGGTCGAACTGGAGGCCGGTCTTCGCGTCCTGAATCGTTTCGAGCCAGAAGGTGGCGTTGAAGGACGTGGCGTTGGCGTTCTGCCGGATGAAGGGGATGTTGACGATGCCGCCGCTGTCCGTCTGCGTCGACACGTCGAGCGTCAGCGTGCTCAGGACGGTCTGGCCCTGGGCGGTCTGTCCCTGTAGCACTTCGCGCAGCACCGCGTTGGGGTCTTTGTTGCTGAAGGGCGGCTTGATGGCCTGCACGTCCGGCGGGAGCGGGAAGATGTACGGGTCGGTGTAGCCGTCCATCGGCGGCTCGTTCGGGTTGCCGACGGGGAAGGCGTCCAACTCCGGTATGGTCGGCGGCCCGTCCGCCTGCTGGGAGTTGCCGAGCGCGAGCACGGAGTTGCCGTGCGGCACGGTCGCGTGGCGGGCGATGGTCGGCGACTGGGGGCTCTGCGGGTCGTTCATGTAGAGCCACATCCCGTTTTCGAGGTGGATGGGCTGGTTGGTCAGCAGGTCGCTCACGCGCAGCGAGTACTCCAGGCCGGAGATGAACAGCGTCTCGGAAGCGCCGCGGTCGGGGACGAGCGCGCCGAGCGCGGTGAAGTTGATCGTCTCGTAGTAGGGCCGGACGAGCAGCGTGAAGTTCTCCTTGCCGCCGGGTTGTTCGGGGGCTTCGGGCACGGCGATCAGGTTCCAGCCGTGTTTACCGGTCCAGGTGCCGACGAGGCGCGCGAGCGGGCCGAGGGCCGGGGTCACGTCCTCCTGGTCGAGGCGGACGAAGCGGGGCAGTTCGGGCGGCATGCTTTGTTCGTTTATCAATGTGGAGAGTGCTCCTTGAGTTTGAGAGTCGGGTAACGGGTGTGGAAGGGCAAACGAGGCGTGAGCATACGCGCGGCGGCCCGGGGGTGTCAATTACTTTTTACGCCGGGGGCGGGGCGCGCCCGGTCTGCGACAATCCGCCGCGCGGGTGTTAAAATGTGTGTCGTAACCCAACGCCTTTCGGAGTAAAAAGAGCTTGAGCCGCGAACTGAGAGTCCTGAACAACCCCCCGTCGAGGCCGCCGCGCGGGCCGAAGCCCGAGTGGCTGAAGGTGCGCCTCGGCGACCCGTCGAACCAGAACTACGTCCTGAAGCTGATTGAGAACCTGAACCTGCACACGGTCTGCCAGGAGGCGCGCTGCCCGAACATCTTCGAGTGCTGGACTGACCGCACCGCGACCTTCATGATCGGCGGCGACATCTGCACGCGCCACTGCGGCTTCTGCGCCGTCTCGAAGGGGCCGGGCACGCCGCTCGACCCCGACGAGCCGCGCCACGTCGCCGAGGCGGTGAAGACGCTCGACCTCGCGCACGCCGTCATCACCTCGGTCAACCGCGACGACCTGCCCGACGGCGGGGCCGCGCACTGGGCCGAGACCATCCGCCAGGTGCGCGCCGCCAACCCCGGGTGCCGCGTCGAGGTCCTGATCCCCGACTTCAACGGCGACGAAGACGCCCTGAACGCCGTGCTCGACGCAGAGCCCGACGTGCTCAACCACAACACCGAGACCATCGCGCGGCTCTACAGGCGCGTCCGCCCCGACGCGAACTACCGGCAGACGCTACAGCTTCTCCGCCGCGCGGCCGACCGCCGCGACCGCGAGGCGCGCGGGATGCTGACGAAGAGCGGCATCATGGTGGGGCTCGGCGAGACGTTCGACGAGGTGGTCGAGCTGATGAAAGATTTGCGCTCGGCCTCGTGCGACATCATGACCATCGGGCAGTACCTCCAGCCGCACGCGCGCCGCCTCCCCGTCGAGCGCTACGTCACCCCCGAAGAGTTCGCGCGCTGGCGCGAGGTCGGGCTCGAACTCGGCTTCAGGTACGTCGAGTCGAGCCCCCTGACGCGTTCCTCCTACCACGCGCGCCAGCAGACCGACGGCGCGGGGGGAGTAGACGGTAGACAGTAGACAGTAGTCAGTAGTCAGTAGAAG
>DASVSK010001020.1:0-13008 GCA_036388135.1 Pyrinomonadaceae bacterium
GGCGGCCGCATCGAGGCCGTCGGCGGGGTGTCCTCGGACGCCGCCGACGTGACGGTCGACGCCCGCGGCTGCGCCGTGCTCCCCGGCTTCGTCCAGACGCACGTCCACCTCTGCCAGACGCTCTTCCGCGGCGCGGCCGACGACCTCTCGCTGCTCGACTGGCTCAAGCGGAGGGTGTGGCCCATGGAGGCCGCGCACGACGCAGACTCCCTGCGCGCCTCGGCCCGGCTCGGCGTCGCCGAGATGATGCGCGGCGGGACGACCTGCGCGCTGACGATGGAGACGGTCAACCACACGGGGGAGGTCTTCCGCGTCGTCGAGGAGTCGGGCTTCCGCGCCACCGTCGGCAAGTGCATGATGGACAAGGGCGAGGAGGTGCCCGCCGGGCTGCGCGAGGAGACCGAGGACTCGATCAGGGAGTCGCTCGCGCTGCTTGAGAAGTGGCACGGGCGCGCGGGCGGGCGCGTGCGCTACTGCTTCGCGCCGCGCTTCGCCGTGAGCTGCACGCCCGGGCTGCTGGGGCGCGTCGCCGCGCTCGCGCGCGAGCGCGGCGTGATGATTCACACGCACGCCTCCGAGAACCTCTCGGAGATAGAGCTGGTCGAGCGCGAGACAGGGCGGCGGAACGTCGAATACCTCGACTCGCTCGGAGTCTCGGGCCCGCACGTCCTGCTCGCGCACTGCGTCCACGTCCGCGAGGACGAGATACGGCTGCTCGCGTCGAAGGGGACGCACGTCGCGCACTGCCCGTCCTCGAACATGAAGCTCGGCTCGGGGGTCGCGCCCGTGACGGAGATGCTCGGGCGCGGCGTCTCGGTCTCGCTCGGCGCGGACGGCGCTCCCTGCAATAACCGCCTCGACATGTTCACCGAGATGCGGACGGCGGCGCTGCTCCAGAAGGTGAGTCGCGGTGCGGACGCGCTGCCCGCGCCGCGCGTCCTGCGCATGGCGACGCTGGGCGGCGCGCGCGCCCTCGGCCTCGGAGACGAGGTCGGGAGCCTTGAAGTCGGCAAGCGCGCGGACGTCACCGTCGTCGAGCTGGGGCGGCTGCACACGACGCCGCTGCCCGACGTCGTCTCGACCCTCGTCTACGCCGCCGAGGCGCGCGACGTGCGGGACGTGCTGATCGACGGGCGCGTCGTGCTCCGCGACGGCGAACTCCGGACGCTCGACGAGCGCGAGGTGGTCGCCGAGGCCGCGCGGCAGTACGGACTGCTGGCCGCGCGCTCCGGCGTCTGAAACGGGGACGCCCCGGCACCCCGCGAGTAAGGTTGGTGACAACCGCACCCTCCCGCCCCCTCATCTAAACGTCCGGAGGTTGACGGACATGAGCGTGAGAAGCATTTTTAAAAGGCTGTTCGGGAAGAGAGACAGGCGACACCTCCACTCGCACGCGCACGTCGCGGAGGTCTACAGGTGCCGCTGTGGTCACACGCTGACGCGGGAGAGAAGGTAGCCGGTCGTCTTACGAGTCTTAGACTTTTTAGGTCGAAATAATCGAGCCGGCGGATGCACAGACACCCGCCGGCTCTTTTTATGGGAAATTTACGGGGAAGATGACGGGCGGGCGTTTAATCCCGGGGAACCGGCAGAAACAGGCAGAAATAAAAGTGGCAGCTCGAAGGTAGCGACTGTGGGGGGCACAATCGGCGTTCGAGCTGCCACGGCGGGTACGGTCGATGTTCGGGCTTTGGCTGGTTGCCCCTTGCGGGACTCGCCGGCTGTTTGGCAACCGGCACCACCCTCAGACGAGACGGATTATACACCTTGCCGAAAAACTGTCAACGTTTTTTTGTGACGCATTTGACAAAAATTGAGCCGTCCAAGTCCCGTTTGACAGGTCTGTTTTGACCGCCTATACTCTGCCTTCCGTCCGCGGAGGACGATTTCCGGCCAGGTAGCTCAGTTGGTAGAGCACGCGACTGAAAATCGCGGTGTCGGCGGTTCAATTCCGTCCCTGGCCATCAAAAAGAAGAGGGCGACCGCCAACGGTCGCCCTCTTCTTTTTTGCCCGGAAATGCTAAAGAATTCGCGTCTCAGCCCTCGGACGGCCCCTCCGTCTGGGACTTCTTGGAGCGGGTCGGGGCGGCGCTTTTGGTCGAGCCCTTCGTCGCGCCCTTCTTCGAGGCTGAGGCCGTGCGGGCAGACTTCGTCGCGGCCTTCTGAGCCGGCCGCGATTCGGTTTCGGCACCGGCCCCGGGCACGGCGGCCTCGGTGACCGCGTCGACGATGCCGGAGACGACGCCCGTGGCCTGTCCCAGAAGGTCGCTGACCGTTTCGACGACGTTCCCGGACAGGTCTCGAACCGACTGCGGGAGCATTGAATCGGCGGCCGACTGCGCGGCCGAGGCCGCGGCGGCGAGCGTCTGCGTCGCGGTCGGCGCGTCCGGCTGGGGGCTGAGCATCGAGTCCCAGCGGTAGCGCGTCTCGCCGCGCGGCTCGGAGAGGCGGCGGAAGACGAGGTCGGTGACCGATTTAGTCAGCCAGTTGTGGTAGAACTCGCCGACCGAGGCCACCTCGGCGTCGGGCGCGGGGTTCATGAAGTCGATGGCGTAGGGGATTTCGTCCTTGATGGCGAACTCGACGGTGTTGATGTCGTAGCCGAGCGCGCGGTTCAGGGTCAGCACGTCCCGCCCGACGCGCGCGGCCAGGTCGGCCGAGAGGTAGGTCGGGTCGTGGACGTACTGCTCGCCCGAGAGGTAACCCTTGCGCGGATCGTAGGGCATGATCATCACGTCCTGCTGCCCGATGCAGTAGCAGCGCACGAACTGATCCCACTCAATCATCTCCTGCAGGGTCATGCAGAGCGTGCCCGTCGTGTCGTAGACCTTCCAGAGCTCTTCGAGGCTGTTGACGCGGGAGACGTTCTTCCAGCCGCCGCCGTCGAAGGGCTTGATGATGGCGGGGAAGCCGACGTAGTCGGCGACGGCCTTCCAGTCGAGCGGGAATTCGAGGTTGCGCAGACTTTCGCCGGTGATGCCCTCGATGTAGGACTTCTGCGGGAGGAGCACCGTCCTCGGGATGGCGACGCCGAGCTTCGTGGCGAGCGAGAAGTTGAAGAACTTGTCGTCGGCCGACCACCAGAAGGGGTTGTTGATGACGACCGCGCCTTCGAGCGCCGCGCGCTTGAGGAAGGCGCGGTAGTACGGCACCTCGTGCGAGATGCGGTCGATGATGAGGTCGTAGTCGATCGGCCCTTCGTGGCGCACGCCGCCCACCTTGACGAACTCGGCGACGACCTCGCCGCCCCCCCGCTCGTTGATGCTCTCGACCAGGGCGACCGGGAAAGTGCGCTCGCGGCCGACCAGGAGTCCTACTTTTTTCACTGTTCGATGTCCTTTCAAAAATAGTCTGTAGTCTGTAGTCCGGCGGCCGGGAGTCGAGGCGAGACGACTCTCATTTTTCGTCCCGCGCCCCGCGCCCCGACGCCTGACTCCGCACCCCGGACTTTTGAGACGTGTATGAAAACACAGGACTCTACAAGCTGGCGCGGGGGGATGTCAACGAGCGGCGGGCATCCGCCGCAAGGCCACTGGCATCAATTGTTTTGGACGGAAACGCCGCACGGACGGCCGGGACGCGTGCGGCGCGGATGTGCTACAATCCGGCAAAGTTCGGCCGCCAGACCTCTCCTTAAAGCGCGTCCCGCCCGGCGGGACGGCCGGCGGGGAATCAACTCAGGAATGGAGAACAACTCAGTGTTACGACGCTTTTTGGTGTGCGCGCTGGCGGCGCTTTCGGCCGCCGGGGCCTGGCCGGCCGCCGCGGCCGCGCGAGGGCAGGAAGCCCCGAAGGAAGAGAAGCCGAAGAAGCAGGAGGAGCCGAAGCCGGCCAAGGCCGACCGCAACAACCCGACCGCCGAGCAGGTCGCGGAGACGGTCGTCCTCGTCTACGGCTCGCGCCAGGGGCTCCAGCAGATCAGGCGCACGGGCGTCGAGCGCGGGCGGCTCACCCGCACGGCCGCCGACGGCCGCCCCGAAGAGATCGCCTACGAGCGCACCTTCAAGCGCGGCGAGACCTTCGAGAAGGACAAGGTGCGGCTCGACCAGCGCCTGCCCTCCATCGAGTACTCGCTCGTCTTCAACGACGGGCGCGTCACGGGGCTTCTGCGCGGGACGCCCTTCACGCCGAGGCAGGAGGACGTGTCGTGGATGATTACGGAGCGCACCCACGGCATCGACGCGCTGCTGCGCTACAAGGAGAGCGGCGCGGCCATCAAGTTTAACGGCAAGGAGACCCAGAAGGGGCTCGACCTCTGGGTGCTGGAGCTGACGGACAAGGAGAAGAACTCGACGCGCTACTACGTCAGCTCGAAGACCGGGCGCGTCCTCTGGCTCGAATACGAGGAGGCCGCGGCCGGCGCGCCCCCCGTCAAGTACAGGCGCACCTTCCACAACTACCGCGTCGTGCAGGGCACGCTCGTCCCCTACCGCACCGTCCTATACGCGGGCGACCGCCAGGTGGAGGAGTCGCAGGTCTTAACCGTCACCTACGGCGTCAGGATGGAGGACTCGCTCTTCGCCTCGCAGTCGGCCGCCGCCGCGCCGTAGACGGGGCCGCACCCCGGGGCTCAGATTTGACCGCCCGCCCGCGCATTTCGTGCCCGGGCGGGCGGCCTCTTTTTCGAGGCGAAACGGCTCGCGCGCGGGGCGGGGCAGGAACATTTCTTGGCGGCGTCAGAAGTCCTGTGATAGTATCCCGCCACTTCTAACAGTGTCGTTTGAAAGGGATTGCCGGGCTCCCGAGTCCCGGCGCGGCGGCGGCCGAAGTGTGGCCCTCCGCCCACCCGAAGACTTCTGTGTGAGGCCGACGGGGTCTGTTCTTTCGTCGTTCCCGGCCAACCAAAGCTCGCCCGGCCCGCGAACCCCCTTATTTTTACCCCCGTCCGAGGAGAATGTTTATGAGTAACCGACTCGTGGAAATCATGAAGCTCGGCCAGTCCATCTGGTACGACAACATCCGCCGGGCGATGCTGACGACCGGCGACCTGCGGAAGAAGATAGAGGAGGACGACCTGCGCGGCGTCACGTCGAACCCGACCATCTTCGAGAAGGCCATCACGGGCTCGACCGACTACGACGAGCAGCTCGGCCGCCTAGTACAGCAGGGCAAGGGCGTCGGCGAGATTTACGAAGACCTCGTCGTCGAAGACATCTCGAACGCCGCCGACACCCTCAAGCCGGTCTACGACAAGACCGACGGGCTCGACGGCTACATCAGCCTCGAAGTCAACCCGAAGCTCGCCTACGACACGCAGGGCACCATCGAGGAGGCCGCGCGCCTCTTCGAGCGCGTCGGGCGCAGGAACGTGATGATAAAAATCCCGGCGGCGCAGGAGGGGCTGCCCGCCATCGAGGAGTCGATCTACCGCGGCATCAACATCAACGTGACGATGATCTTCTCCATCGAGAACTACGAGCAGGTGGCGGAGGCTTTCGTCCGGGGGCTGGAGCGGCGCGCGGCCGAGGGGAAGAGCGTCGACCACATCGCCTCGGTCGCGAGCTTCTTCGTCTCGCGCGTCGACACGGCGATTGACGCCGACCTCGAATACAAGGCGCGTCACGCCGCGTCGCCCGCGGAGAAGCGCCGGCTCGAAGGCCTGTGCGGCCGCGCGGCCGTCGCCAACGCCAAGCTCGCCTACGAGAAGTACAAGGAGATATTCGGCGGCGAGCGTTTCGCCGCGCTGAAGGCGAAGGGCGCACAGCCGCAGCGCTGCCTCTGGGCATCGACCGGGACGAAGAACCCGAACTACTCCGACGTGCTCTACGTCGACAACCTCATCGGCCCCGAGACGGTCAACACCGTCCCGCCCGCGACCTACACGGCCATCCGCGACCACGGCCGCGTCGCGCTCACGCTCGAAGAGGGGCTGGACGAGTGCCGCGCGCTGATAGGCGAGCTGGCCGAGGTCGGGATTGACTTGAAGGCCGTGACGGAGAAGCTCCAGCGGGACGGCCTCGCGGCCTTCGTCGGCTCGTTCGACACGCTCTCCGAGTCCATCGAGGCCAAGCGCGGCGCGCTGCTGTCGGGCATCAACGAGAGGGTGGGCGCGTCGTTGGGAAAATACGCTGACGCGGTGAGTGCGGCCATCAGGGAAGCCGAAAAGGGCGACGTGATGCGCCGCGTCTGGCGTAAAGATGCCGCACTGTGGAAGTCGGAGGAAGAGCACCAGAAGATAATCAAAAACTCGCTCGGCTGGCTCAACGTCGCCGACGAGATGATCGGCGTCGAGGACGAGCTGGTCGCCTTCGCCGAGCGCATACGCGAGCGCGGCTTCCGGCACGTCGTCTTGAACGGCATGGGCGGCTCGTCGCTCGCGCCCGAAGTCCTGCGCCGCACGTTCGGGACGCGGGAAGGGTTCCCCGAGCTGCTCGTGCTCGACTCGACCGACCCCGACACGGTCGCCGAGTTCAGGGACAGAATCGACCCGGCGCAGACGCTCTTCGTCGTCTCGTCGAAGTCGGGGACGACGACCGAGCCGCTGATGTTCTACCGCTACTGGTTCGACCAGGTGGCGAAGGCGAAGGAGAACCCGGGCGAGAACTTCATCGCCGTCACAGACCCCGGCACGAAGATGGAGGCCGACGCGACGCGCGACAAGTTCAAGCGCGTCTTCCTCAACCCCTCCGACATCGGCGGGCGCTACTCGGCGCTCTCATACTTCGGCATGGTGCCGGCGGCGCTGATGGGCCTTGACGTCAGGAAACTGCTCGACCGCGCCGAGCGCGTCGTCCACGCCTGCTCGCAGGTCGTGCCCGCGGGCGAGAACCCGGGCGCGCGCCTCGGCGTCATCATCGGCGAGTGCGCGAAGGCCGGCCGCGACAAGCTGACCATCGTCGCCGACCCGCGCGTCGAGTCGTTCGGCCTCTGGGTCGAGCAGCTCATCGCCGAGAGCACGGGCAAGGAGGGCAAGGGCGTCGTCCCCGTGGCGGGCGAGCCGCTCGGCGCACCCTCGGTCTACGGCGACGACCGCCTCTTCGTCTCCATCGCGGTCGGCCGCCCCGACGCCGAGACCGAGTCACGGCTCAAGGCGCTCGAAGCCGCCGGCCACCCGGTCATCTACCGCACGCTGAACGACGCCTACGACCTCGGCGAAGAGTTCTTCCTCTGGGAGATGGCCGCGGCCGTCGCGGGCTGGCGGCTCGGCATCAACCCCTTCGACCAGCCGAACGTGCAGGAGTCGAAGGACGCGACGCGCGAGCTGCTCGACGCCTTCAAGCAGGACGGGAGCCTGCCGGAGCAGGCCGTCCTCGCGTCCGACGACTCGCTGACCGTGTACGCCGACGAGGCCGCGCGCGCCGCGCTTCAGGCGGGCTCGGTGGAGGAGGCTTTGAAGTCGCACCTGCGGCGCGTGAAGCCGGGCGACTACGTCGCGCTGCTCGACTACTTCGAGGAGTCGGAGGACGCCGACGGCGTCGTCCGGCAGATACGCACGCACCTTAGAGACGCGACGCGCTGCGCGACGACGTGCGGGTACGGCCCGCGCTTCCTGCACTCGACGGGTCAGCTACACAAGGGCGGCCCCGACAGCGGCGTCTTCATCCAGGTCACCGCCGCGGACGCCCGCGACGTCGAGCTTCCCGGCGAGCCCTTCACCTTCTCGACGCTCAAGCAGGCGCAGGCGCTCGGCGACTTCCGCTCGCTCTCGTCCCGCGGCCGCCGCGCCGTCCGCGTCGAAATCGGCTCGGACGTGCGGGCCGGGCTCCGCCGGCTTCACGAAATCATCCGCCAGGCCGTGCCCGTCAAAGCGGTAGCCAGTAGTCAGTAGACGGTAGACGGCCGGACTCCGCCCTGCTGACACTGACACCCGGACGATTCGGACACCGAAGTATTTCTACTGACTACTGACTGCTGACTACCGTCTACCAAGAGGAGTTATGGCGACACCTGAACAGACACCGAAGACCGCGAGCATCGGCATGATCGGCCTCGCCGTGATGGGCGAGAACCTGGCGCGCAACATCGAGCGCAACGGCTACACCGTGGCCGTCTACAACCGCCCGCCAAGCAAGGACGAGCCCGACCGCGTCACGACCTTCATGCGCGAGAACGAGGGCAAGCAGTTCGTCGGCACGCGCACGCCCGAGGAGTTCGTCAGGTCGCTTGAGCGCCCGCGCAAAATCATCCTGCTCGTCAAGGCCGGCGACCCCGTCGACTGGACGATTGACCAGATAAAGCCCTACCTCGAAGCGGGCGACATCGTCATCGACGGCGGCAACTCCTACTTCATGGACACCGAGCGGCGCGAGAAGCAGCTCAGGGGCGAGGGCCTCAACTTCATCGGCTCCGGCGTCTCGGGCGGCGAGAAGGGCGCGCTCTGGGGCCCCAGCCTGATGCCCGGCGGCGACCGCGAGGCGTACGAGCACATCCGCCCCATCTGGGAGGCCATCGCGGCGAAGGTCGACGACGGCCCGTGCGTCACCTACATCGGCCCGGGCGGCGCGGGGCACTTCGTCAAGATGGTTCACAACGGCATCGAGTACGGCGACATGCAGCTCATCGCCGAGAGTTACGACATCATGCGCCGCGTCCTCGGCATGTCGGCCGGCGAGATGGCCGACGTCTTCGACGAGTGGAACCGCGGCGACCTCGAATCCTTCCTCATCGAAATCACCGCCCAAATCCTGCGCGTCAAAGACCCGGAGACGGGCAGGCCCCTCGTCGACCTCGTGCTCGACAAGGCCGGGCAGAAGGGGACGGGGAAGTGGACGAGCGCCGTGGCGCTCGACCTCGGCGTCCCCATCCCGACCATCAACGCCGCGGTCGACGCGCGCAACCTGTCCTCGCGCAAGGACGAGCGCGTCGAGGCGGGCCGTCAGATAGGCGGCCCCGCGGGCGGCGGCTTCGCGGGCGACCGCGGCGAGATGATTCAGGCCATCCACGACGCGCTCTACGCGTCCAAAATCTGCTCGTACGCGCAGGGGATGAACCTCATCCGCGCGGGCTCGGATAACTGGAAGTGGGGCGTCGACCTCGGCGAGACGGCGCGCATCTGGAAGGGCGGCTGCATCATCCGCGCGCGGTTCCTCGGCAGCATCAGCGACGCCTACCGGCGGCGCGCGGACTTGCCGAACCTCCTGCTCGACCCCGACTTCAACGCCTACATCCAGGGCGCGCAGTCGAACTGGCGGCGCGCCATCACGGCGGCGCTCACGGCCGGCATCCCCGTCCCCGGCATGACGGCCTCCATCGGCTACTTCGACTCCTACCGCACGGCGGAGTCGCCCCTCAACCTCACGCAGGCGCAGCGCGACTTCTTCGGCTCGCACACCTACCAGCGCACCGACCGCCCCGACGCGGGATTCGTCCACACGGAGTGGGAGGAGCTGTTGGAGAAACAGGGGGAAGGGAGGTAGACAGTAGTCAGTAGTCAGTAGTCAGTAGCGCTCCGCGCTGCGGTCGTTGACGCTGTGGCTCGGACGATTCGCTGTTGAAGGTTTTTCTACTGACTACTGTCTACTGACTACTGTCTACCGACTACTGACTACTATGAACGCAGCGGCTGTCGCGGAGAATCCTTTGCGCGTGGGGATGCGTCTGGAGCGGGCGGCGGAGCCGTGCGCGGTCGTCATCTTCGGCGCGTCGGGCGACCTGGCCCGCCGTAAGCTCATCCCGGCGCTCTACAGGCTGGTGCAGGAGCGTGCGCTGCCGGCCGAGTTCGCCATCATCGGCCTCGGGCGCACGGAGATGACCGACGAAGAGTTCCGCGGGAAGATGAAGGAGGCGGTCGTCGAGTTCTCCGAGTCGAAGGCGGTGGACGAGGAGGTCTGGCGCTCGTTCGCCTCGGGGCTTCAGTTCCTCCCGTCGAACATCGACCGGCCCGAGTGCTACGGCGTGCTGGCGAAACGTCTCGAAGAGGTCGACCGCGAGCGTGGGACGCAGGGCAACCGCCTCTTCTACCTCTCGGTCGCTCCCGAGTTCTACGCCGAGGCCGTCAAGCAGCTCGGCGAGGCGGGGCTGACGAAGCAGGACAAGGGCTGGGTGCGCGTCATCATCGAGAAGCCCTTCGGGACGAGCCTTGAGAGCGCGCAGGAGCTGAACCGGCAGATACTGCGTCACCTCGAAGAGTCGCAGGTCTTCCGCATCGACCACTACCTCGGCAAAGAGACCGTCCAGAACCTCCTCGTCTTCCGCTTCGCCAACGGCATCTTCGAGCCGATGTGGAACCGCCAGTACGTCGACCACGTCCAGATCACCAACGCCGAGACGGTCGGCGTCGAGGGGCGCGGCGGCTACTACGAGAAGTCGGGCGTGGTCAGGGACATGATTCAGAACCACGTCTTTCAGGTGCTCTCGCTGGTGGCGATGGAGCCGCCCGGCTCGCTCTCGGCCGAGTCGGTGCGCGACGAGAAGATCAAGGCGATAAACTCGGCGCGCGAGTTCACGCCGGAGCGCGTCCGCCTTGAGTGCGTGCGCGGGCAGTATGGGGCGGGGTCAATCGGCGGCCGTCCCGTCCCCGGCTACCGCGAGGAGAAGGGCGTCGCGGCCGACTCCGCGACCGAGACTTTCGCGTCCGTCACGATGTGGTTCGACAACTGGCGCTGGTCGGGCGTGCCCTTCCACGTCCGCTCGGGCAAGCGGCTCGCCAAGCGCGTCACCGAGATCGCCATCCAGTTCCGCGCCGCGCCGCACGCGCTCTTCGGCCGGGCGACCGAAGACCTCGCGCCCAACCAGCTCGTCATCCGCATCCAGCCCGACGAGGGCATCACGCTCCGCGTCGCGGCCAAGGTCCCGGGGCAGGTCACGCACATCCGCGACGTCAACATGGACTTCCGCTACGGCGCGTCCTTCGGCGTCCAGCTCGCCGAGGCTTACGAGCGGCTGATACTCGACTGCATCCTCGGCGACTCCACCCTGTACGCGCGCAAGGACATGACCGAGCGCGGCTGGGAGCTCGTCATGCCCATCCTCGAAGAGTGGGCCGCGCGCGCGGGCGAAGCCGACTTCCCCAACTACGAGGCCGGCTCCTGGGGCCCGGAAGCTTCTTTCAAACTTCTCGAACAACAGGGACGACGCTGGCGTCGCCCGTGACGGCGGGTAAATGGTGAATGGTGAATAGTAAATGGAGGTAGTCCCAGGATGCGACCTCACGAGAAACTTGAGACATGGAGCTTGGCCATGGATTTCGTGATAGACACATATCGCGCGACGGATGCTTTCCCAAAAGAAGAAAAGTTCGGGCTAACCTCACAGATTCGACGCGCGGCAGTCTCAGTGCCTGCGAACATTGCCGAAGGAGCGGCACGTAACTCGGAGAAGGAGTTCATCCATTTTCTCTCCAACGCTCAAGGGTCTGCCAGTGAGCTCGATACGGAATTAATCATCGCTCACCGACTCGGTTACATGACGGACGAAAAGTTCGCAGAACTACAAGTTAAGCTGGAAAAGATCGGTCGGCTCATCACCGGCCTATCCCAATATCTGAAACGCAGAAATCAGTAGCTCTACACCATTCGCCATTTACTATTTACCATTTACCAAACATGGAAACGCAGGCGAGCACGACACAGGTTCCGCTGGCGAAGGGCATCGACGCGGTGAGGCTCGAAAAAGAGCTGAACGCGATGTGGGCGGAGATGTCCGCGCCGGAGGGCGCGGCGCGTGAAGGCGGCGCTGAAGCGCGTGCGGCGGGCGTCGTCCGCGCGTGCGTGCTGAACCTGGTGGTGTACGCCGAAGGGGCGGAGGCGCGCGCGGAGGTTGAAGAACTGCTGGGGGCGGTCGTCGAGCGCCACCCGTGCCGGGCGATAGTGCTGGCGGCCGAGCGCGGGGCGGCGGAGGCGCGGCTCGAAGCCTTCGTCTCGACGCGCTGCCAGCTCTCGGCGCGCGGGTCGAAACGCATCTGCGGCGAGCAGATAACCATCGAGGCCGCGGGGGCGGCCGTCGAGACCGCCTCGACGGCCGTCGCGCCGCTGCTCGTCCCCGACGTGCCCGTCTTCCTCTGGTGGAGGGACATCCCGCACTACGAGGACAGACTCTTCACGCGGCTCGCCGGCATGGCCGACCGCGTCGTCATCGACTCGGCCTCGTTCGACGAGCCGCACGAAGACCTCCTGCGCCTCGCGCGCCTGCTCGAAGGCGGCCGGCTCCGCCTGAGCGACCTCAACTGGGGGCGTCTGACTTCGTGGCGCTCGCTGGTCGCGGGCTTCTGGGACGTGGCAGACTACCGCGGCTCGCTCGCGCAGGTCGAGAGGGTCTTCATCGAGTACGACCCGCCCGACCGCGCGCCTGAGCAGGTCGCGCCGAAGGCCCTGCTCGCGCTGGGCTGGCTCGCCTCCTGCCTCGGGTGGGAGGCGGCGGGGGGCGGCCCTGACGTCGTCTCGGACGGACGAACGCGGTTCAGACTCCGCGGCGGCGGCCGCGAGACGGAGGCCGTGCTCGCGCCGACCGGCCACGCGGCGGGGCGCGACGGCTGGCTCACCTCGCTGACCATCACGACCGCGGCGGGCGACGAGTTCTACGTCGAGCTGCTTCAGGACGAGCATAAGTTGAAGACGGGCGCGCGCCTGAAAGGCGGCGGCCACGCGGTGGGGCGCGTGCTGGGTTTCGAGGCGCGCAGCGAGGGGCAGCGCCTGAGCGGCGAACTCGACATCCTCAGCCGCGACGAGGTATACGAGAGGGCGGTCGCCGCGGCGGCGCGCATGCTCGGGGCGTCGGCCGGCGGCGGCGCGCGCGCGAATAAATAATGAGGGGAAACCATCGGTAAACAGATGATAATCGCGGGAGACATCGGGGGGACGAAGACCAACGTCGCCCTGTTCCGGGCCGAGGGCAGCCGCGTCGGCCGCCCCGTCGTGCAGCAGTCGTTCCCGAGCGCCCGCTACGGCTCGCTCGAAGACATACTCGGCGAGTTCGTCGCCGCCCAGAAGCCCGAAGCCATCACGCACGCCTGCTTCGGCGTGGCGGGCCCGGTCGTGCGCGGGCGCGTCGAGGCGACCAACCTCGCCTGGAAGGTGAGCGACGAGAGCCTGGCCGCGAAGCTCGGCGTCCCGCGCGTTCGGCTCATCAACG
>DASVSK010001021.1:0-1569 GCA_036388135.1 Pyrinomonadaceae bacterium
TCTCCTGAAAGACCAGCTCGCCCGCCCTGCGCCTTCCCTCTTCGAGCGGCCGCACGCTCTTCAGCTCGTCCCCGTACCAGTCGTGCGGCTGGCGCTCGAACGGTTCGAGCCGCACGTTCCCCAGCGGGAAGCGGCTGAGGATGGCCGTGCCGTGCAGCCCTCGGTAGCGCGCGCGGTCGACGCTGATTTCGCCCGCCAGTTTCGACGCCTCTTCCCGCGGCAGCTCTTCAAACTTTTCCAGCCCCAGCGCAATCGGGTCCACCTCGACGAACTCGACGCCGTAGGCGTAGTTCATCCCGAGCGCCGACGCCAGCTCGGCGGCCACGTTGCGGTAGCCCGTGCGCCTCATCCCGAAGTCCACCTCGTTGAGCACGACGACGTCGGCCTGCTTCAGCAGCGCGACCTGCCGCAGGATGAGCTTCCGCTTCTCGCCGCCGCGCGGGTAGGCCGAGGGGTCGATCAGTCTGGCGAAGCCCGCGGCGTCGGAGAAGGCGCTCCTGACGGCGTCGTACTCAAGCCCGCGCTCGATGTTCCACTGGACGACCCGGACGAACTTCCCGAGTCTCGCCGTGCCCGGCAGCAGCGGCCTCACGCCGCGCGCCGACGCGGCGTTGCTGACGAACGGCGTCGTCAGCAGGCGGCGCAGCTTGTCCTGCAAGGCGGCGGGCGGGCTCTTCTGCTCGTAGAGTTGAACCATCTCGTCGTAGGTGAGCAGCTCCGGCGCTTGTTGCCGTCGCGCGGACGCCGACGCCGGGACTAACAGACACGCGAGCGCGGCGAGCGGCGCAAGCTTGAGCTTAAAGGCGCGGCCCCCCCGCGCGGACTTCCCGCCTTCGGGCTTCCGTCTCTTCGGCCGTTCTTCTGTCAGGTGCAATTGGTTGTCGCCTCCGAGGTGATGTGCCGGCTTGACGGCTTGAGTATAGATGACTTCCGCCGGAAGGAGGCAACCTCGCCCTGTGGCTCGCCCCGCCGGACTCCGGCACACAAAGATAACGTGACGGGAGAGTGAGAAACTGTCCCCTGCGGTTGCAACATATGGCACATGTAGTGCATCATAATGAAGTCCTTTCCTTCTCTCGCGCATCGACGGTGATGCGCCCCCCCGCCTCGTTCGGCGGCGGCGTTCTGGATGGTTCGAGAGCGGGCTTACTTTCAACTTCAGAAGCCGCTCACACGCTGAGCAACCGAACGCAGGTCCTTCGCTGCCACCGTTCCGACGAAGCCACTCCGATTCGAAGCTTCTCCTGACGCCCCGCTTGAGGCGGGGGAGGTAAAACTACACATGGCTATGAAACTTTACGTCGGAAATCTCTCGTTCCAGACTTCGAGCACCGACCTGCAAGACCTGTTCTCGCAGGCGGGCACGGTCGAGTCGGCCTCGGTCGTCGAAGACCGCGACACGGGCCGCTCGCGCGGCTTCGGCTTCGTCGAGATGTCCTCGCGCGAAGAGGGCGAGGCCGCCATCCAGCAGCTCAACGGCAAGGAAGTCGGGGGCCGCAACCTCAACGTCAACGAGGCGCGCCCGCGTGAGGATCGCGGCGGCGGCGGCGGTCGCGGCGGGTTTGGCGG
>DASVSK010001022.1:0-7222 GCA_036388135.1 Pyrinomonadaceae bacterium
GTAGACAGTAGTCAGTAGTCAGTAGTGAGTAGGCTCCGCTCCGCGGGCGTCGCCGACTTCCGGCTGACGGGCCGACTTCGGGCTGACGGGCAGACTGACGAAGGCTTTTCTACCGACCACCAACTTCTTTCTACTGACTACTGACTACTGTCTACTGTCTACTGTCTACCGTCTACTGCCTTATGAAGATTCTCATCCTCGGCGCGGGGCGGATGGGGCTGGGCGCTGCTTACGACCTGGCGCACAACTCGGAGGGCGTCGAGCGCGTGACGGTCGCGGACGTGGACGGCGGGCGGGCGGGCGCGGTCTGCGAGACGCTCGGCGACCCGAGGGTGCGGCCCGCGGAGGTCGACGTCGCGGACGGCGCGCGCGTCGTCGAGCTGATGCGCGGCCACGACGCCGCCGTCAGTTGCGTCACGTACTTCCACAACCTCGCGCTGGCGCGCGCGGCCGTCGAGGCGGGGACGAACTTCTGCGACCTCGGCGGCAACAACGCGGTCGTCGACGCCGAGCTTGCGCTCGACGAAGAGGCGCGCGCCGCGGGAATAAACATCGTCCCCGACTGCGGCCTCGCGCCCGGCATGGTCTCGGTGCTCGCCGCGCACGGGGCGGCGCGCTTCTCGCGCCTTGACGAGCTGCACATACGCGTCGGCGGGCTCCCGCAGCGGCCGCGCCCGCCGCTCGACTACCAGATCGTCTTCTCGGTCGAGGGGCTCATCAACGAGTACGTCGAGCGCGCGCGCGTCATACGCGACGGCCTCGTCGTCGAGGTCGAGTCGATGACCGAGCTTGAGTCGCTCGACTTCCCCGAGCCCTTCGGCCGGATGGAGGCGTTCCAGACCTCGGGCGGGACTTCGACCCTGCCCGAAACCTTCCTCGGACGCGTGCGGGAGCTGGACTATAAGACCATCCGCTACCCCGGCCACCGCGAGAAGTTCAAGCTCCTCATCGACCTCGGCCTGACGGGGGGCGACCCCGTCGAGGCGGGGGGCGCGAGCGTCGCGCCCCGAAGCCTTCTCGGTCAGATGCTCTCCCGGCACCTGCCCGCCGACGAGCCCGACGTCGTGCTCGTCCGCCTTGAGTTCGTCGGCCTGCTCAAGACCGACGCGGACGCACGCGCGGACGACACGGGGCGTGCCGGCGACGCCGGGCGCGCGGCGCGGCTGCGCTACGACATCATCGACCGCTTCGACGGGCGCGCCGGCCTCTCCGCCATGCAGCGCACCACCAGCTTCCCCGCCTCCGTCATCGCGCAGATGACGGCGCGCGGCGAGACGACGCAAAAGGGGGCCGTCCCGCAGGAGCGCTGCGTGCCGCCCGACGCCTTCGTGGCCGAGCTGGCGCGCCGCGACATTCGCATCGAAGAGACCCTGGAGAGATAGACCGCCCCGCGCGCGGGGCGCACGAACCGGAGACTCCCGCCTTGAGCCTGACACTTCTCGCACTCGGGTTCCTGCTGGTGCTCGTGGCCGCCTACAACCTCTACGGCGGGTGGGTGGCGCGGCAGTTCAAGCTCGACGACTCGCGCCCGACGCCGGCGCAGGAGGTCAACGACGGCGTCGACTTCGTGCCGACGCGCCCCTTCTACCTCTTCGGCCAGCACTTCTCGGCGATAGCCGCGGCCGGGCCGATTGCCGGGCCCATCATCGCATGCCAGGCGTTCGGCTGGCTCCCGTGCCTCCTGTGGATAGGCTTCGGCGTCGTCCTCATCGGCGCGGTGCACGACTTCGCCTCGCTGGCCGCCTCCGTCCGCCACGGCGCGACGTCCGTGGCCGAGATTACGCGCGAGCACCTGGGGACGAAGGCGGGGCGGGCCATGATGGCCTTCATGTGGATCGCGCTCGTCTACGTCATCGCCGCCTTCGCCGACATCACGGCCGGCACCTTCGTCGCGGGCTCCGAGGAGCTGCGGGCGTCGCGCGTCGCCTTCAACCCCGGCGGCGCGGTCGCCGCGGCGAGCGTGCTCTACCTCGCGCTCTCGCTCGTGCTGGGGCTGGTGCAGAGGTATTTGAGGCCGCCGCTGTGGCTCGTCACCGCCGTCTTCGTGCCGGCGGCCTTCGCGCTCTCCTGGGCGGGGACGCTCATGTCGAACACGTTCGTGATGTCGCACAAGGGCTGGGGGCTTCTGATCCTCGCCTACTGCTGCGTCGCCTCGGTCGTGCCCGTGTGGACGCTCTTGCAGCCGCGCGGCTACCTCGGCGGCTTCATCCTCTACGCGGCCATCGCGCTGGGGATAGTCGGCGTCTTCTTCGGCGGCTACGAGATTCAGCAGCCGGCCTTCAAGGGCTGGACGGTGCCCGGCATGACGGGGATGCTCTTCCCCTTCCTCTTCGTGACCATCGCGTGCGGCGCGTGCTCCGGGTTCCACGGGCTGGTCTGCTCGGGCACGACCTCGAAGCAGGTGGAGCGCGAGTCGCACATCAAGCCCGTGGGCTACGGCGCGATGCTCGCCGAGGGGTTCGTCGCGCTCATCGCGCTGGTGACGATCATGATCCTCGCGCCCTCCGAGATAAGGCCGAACACGGCGGCCGGCACCATCTACGGGAACGGCATCGGGAGGTTCCTGACGCTCCTGCCGTTCGTCGGCGAGGGCAACCTTGCGGTCGCCACCACCTTCGGCGCGATGGCCTTCTCGACCTTCGTCTTCGACACGCTCGACGTCTGCACGCGCCTCGGGCGCTACATCGTGCAGGAGCTTTTCGGCTGGAGGACGCGCGCGGGCGCGCTCGCCGGGACGCTGCTGACGGTGGCGCTGCCCGTCTACTTCATCGCGTTCGCGCCGCCGAACTCCTGGTCGAAGTTCTGGACGCTCTTCGGCGCGTCGAACCAGTTGCTCGCGGCCCTGACGCTCCTGACGATCACGGCCTGGCTCTACCAGGCGCGCAAGCGCATCGCCTACACGCTGGTGCCGATGGCGTTCGTGCTGGTCATCACGCTCTGGGCGCTAGTCATGATGGTGGTCGGGAACCTGCGCGCGACGCGGGGGTTCGACGTCGAGCTGGTCAACGCGGCGGCGTCGGCCGCGCTCGTCCTGCTGGCGCTCTACCTCGCGGTCACGGCGCTCCTCAAGCTGCGCAAAGACCGCCGCGACGGCACGCTCACGCCCGCGCACACGGCCGCCGGGCTCGAATAGCGGCGCGCTCGCCCGGGCCGGGGCGGCGGTTTCGCGGCGGTTTTGTCTTTGAACTTTGGACTTTTTTCAGCCATAATGCCCCTCTTTTAGCGAGCCCATCAAACGGGTCTGTGCGGACAATGGAGCACTTCCTCGCGTGCGACCGCCGACGGGTCGCGCGCGCGTGCCGCACGGGAGCCTTCGACCCCGGAGGCGTTTTCACTCGCGACTTTTCAGACGAACAACAGGAAAGGAATCGTTCAACTTGTCTAAGACGTTATTGCCGACTCTCTCGAAGGGGCTGCTCCGCGCTCTGGCCGTCCTCTTCGCGCTCGCCGCCGGGGCGACGACCGTCCTGGCGCAGCCGCCGTCGGGCGCGGGCGCGGGCAGCGGAGCGCAGACCGGCCACCGCCCCGGCGGCGAGGCCAACCTGCTGCTGCCCGACCTCTCGTCGGTCGACTTCCTCGGCGTCGACGGCCACACGCTGCTGCTCTTCGGGCTCATCATCTGCGCGCTCGGGCTCGCCTTCGGGCTGGTCATCTTCACGCAGCTCAAGAACCTGCCCGTCCACCGCTCGATGCGCGAAATCTCCGAGCTGATCTACGAGACGTGCAAGACCTACCTCGTCACGCAGGGCAAGTTCATCATGGTGCTGTGGCTCTTCATCGGGGCCATCGCCGCCATCTACTTCGGCTTCCTCGCCGAGACGGTCAACGACGCGGGCGGCGTCGAGCACGGCTTCCCGGCCTTCAAGGTCGTCGTCATCCTGCTCTTCAGCCTCGTCGGCATCGCGGGCAGCTACGGCGTCGCGTGGTTCGGCATCCGCGTCAACACGTTCGCCAACTCGCGCACGGCCTTCGCCTCGCTCGAAGGGCGGCCCTACCCCATCTACGCGATCCCGCTCAAGGCGGGCATGTCCATCGGCATGATGCTCATCTCGGTCGAGCTGCTCATCATGCTCTGCATCCTGCTCTTCGTCCCGCGCGACTACGCCGGCCCCTGCTTCATCGGCTTCGCCATCGGCGAATCGTTGGGCGCGGCGGCGCTGCGCATCGCGGGCGGAATCTTCACCAAGATCGCCGACATCGGGTCGGACCTGATGAAGATCGTCTTCAAGATCAAGGAGGACGACGCGCGCAACCCCGGCGTCATCGCCGACTGCACGGGCGACAACGCGGGCGACTCCGTGGGCCCCTCGGCCGACGGCTTCGAGACCTACGGCGTGACGGGCGTGGCGCTCATCACCTTCATCCTGCTGGCCGTGCCGACCGCCGTCGTCCAGGTGCAGCTCCTCGTCTGGATTTTCGTCATGCGCGTGGTGATGATCATCGCCTCGGCGCTCGCCTACTTCCTCAACGAGGCGGCGGCCAAGTCGCGCTACGCCAACGCCGCGACGATGAACTTCGAGGCCCCGCTGACCTCGCTCGTCTGGGTGACGTCGATCATCTCGGTCGTGCTCACCTACGTCGTCTCGTACCTGATGATCCCGAACCTCGGCGACGGCTCGCTCTGGTGGAAGCTCTCGACCATCATCACCTGCGGCACGCTGGCCGGCGCGATCATCCCCGAGCTGGTCAAGGTCTTCACCTCGACCGAGTCGAGCCACGTCAAGGAGGTCGTCACCTCCTCGCGCGAGGGCGGCCCCTCCTTGAACATCCTCTCGGGGCTCGTCGCCGGCAACTTCTCGGCCTACTGGATCGGCCTCGCCATCACGGCGCTGATGGCCGTCGCCTACGTCTTCAGCACGCAGGGCCTGGGCGTGCTGATGGCCGCGCCCGCGGTCTTCGCCTTCGGCCTCGTCGCCTTCGGCTTCCTCGGCATGGGCCCCGTCACCATCGCGGTCGACTCCTACGGCCCCGTCACCGACAACGCGCAGTCGGTCTACGAGCTGTCGCTCATCGAGCAGGTGCCGGGCATCGAGGCGGAGGTCAAGCGCGACCACGGCATCACGGTCAACTTCGACCGCGCCAAGCACCTCCTCGAAGAGAACGACGGCGCGGGCAACACCTTCAAGGCGACCGCCAAGCCCGTGCTCATCGGCACGGCCGTCGTCGGCGCGACGACGATGATCTTCTCGATCATCCAGGTCCTGCGCGGCGAGGCGCTGGCGGGCGCGACCCGCGCCAGCCTGTCGGAGGCGCAGGGGCTCGCCACCTTCTACGAGAACCTGTCGCTCCTGAACCCGCTCTTCCTGCTGGGGCTCGTCACCGGCGGCGCGATCATCTACTGGTTCACGGGCGCTTCGATCCAGGCCGTGACCACGGGCGCGTACCGCGCGGTCGAGTTCATCAAGGCCAACATCAAGCTCGGCGACGAGGTCGAGAAGGCTTCGGTCGAGGACTCGAAGAAGGTCGTCGAAATCTGCACGCAGTACGCGCAGAAGGGGATGTTCAACATCTTCCTGACCGTCTTCTTCTCGTCGCTCGCCTTCGCCTTCGTCGACCCCTACTTCTTCATCGGCTACCTCATCTCCATCGCGCTCTTCGGGCTCTACCAGGCCATCTTCATGGCTAACGCGGGCGGCGCGTGGGACAACGCGAAGAAGATCGTCGAGGTCGAGCTGAAGGAGAAGGGCAGCCCGCTGCACGACGCGTGCGTGGTGGGCGACACCGTGGGCGACCCGTTCAAGGACACCTCCTCGGTGGCGATGAACCCGGTCATCAAATTCACGACGCTCTTCGGGCTGCTCGCCGTCGAGCTGGCCCTCTCGGTCTACCGCAGCCGCGGCGACCACACGCTCAACTACCTGCTGGCCGCCGTCTTCTTCTTCATCTCGGCCTACTTCGTCTACCGCTCGTTCTACGGCATGCGCATCGGCGCGGGGAGCGGCGCGAACACGCGCGAGATGGGGACGGACACGGAGGGGCTCGGGGGCCGGCAGCTCGAAGGCGGGCCGCGCGCCTCGGACTTCGCGGCCAACGTCGAGCACGGCGCGGCGCGGCGCGACACGACTCGCTAAAGACGAAGGCTCGCCCGGCCGAGGAGGATTGGAACTGTGAACAGCTACGCGAAAGCGGAAACGTTGGTCGGCGCGTTCGCCGCGCCGCTGGATTGGACGCGGTCGGCGCTGCTCGTCGCGGGCTTCAGCCTGCTGACGGCGCTGGCGGCGCAGGCCGTCGTGCCGCTCCCCTTCACGCCCGTGCCGCTGACGGGTCAGACCTTCGCGGTCTTGCTGACGGGGGCGCTTTTGGGGCCGCGGCTCGGCGCGCTGGCGATGCTCGCCTACCTGGCCGAGGGCGCGGCGGGGCTGCCGTTCTTCCGCGGGGGCGCGGGCGGGGTCACGCACCTTTCGGGGGCGACGGCCGGCTATCTTCTGGCCTTCCCCGCCGCCGCTTACGTGACGGGTTACCTGGCGGAGCGCGGCTGGGACAGGCGCTTCGTGACGGCGGCGGCGGCGATGGCGCTGGGCTCGCTCGTCATCCTCGCGTCGGGCTGGGGCTGGCTCGCGCTGATGTCCGGCAGCGGCGCGGAGGCGTTCCGGTTCGGCGTCGTGCCGTTCCTGCCGGGCGACATCGTCAAGATCGCGCTCGCGGCCGCGGCGCTCCCCGCCGGGTGGGCGCTGCTGCGCAGGCTCGGGAGGCGCGGCGAGTAGGGGGCGAAGCGCCCCCGCCGAAAGCGTCTTCGATTTGAAGTGACCGAAAGCCCCCGGCCGCGTCGGCCGGGGGCTTTCGCTTTTACGCCGCGCGCCTCCGGCGCTTCGCATCACGGCGCGCGCCGGCCCGTCGCGCGGGCCGCGCGTCTTGTATGTCGGGCGGCCGCGAACCTATAATCGTGCCGTTTTCGCGGCCCTCGGTTTCAACTCTCCGCCCGCGCCGCGCGAGCCTCCCCGACGACACTTAACGGAGTAACTTCGATGAGACACGCAGCCCTCCGCCCTCTCTCCGCCGCCGTCTTCGCGCTCGCGTGCCTCGCGCACGCCGCCGCGCAGTCCGAAGGCCCGCTCCGCATCGCCGAGGTGTCCCCGTACGACCGCGCCGCGCCGGGTCAGATCATCGAGCTGCGCGTCGAGGGCTTCGGCGAGCGCCTCATCTCGCCTCCCGAGGGCGACGCGCTCACCGTCCTCCTGACGCAGGACGGCTCGACGCTGACGGCGCGCGCGCGCACGGCCGC
>DASVSK010001023.1:0-2491 GCA_036388135.1 Pyrinomonadaceae bacterium
CCGGCTCGTCACGGCCGGCGGGCTTCAAGCCGCATGGGCACGCCGCCGGGGCCGGGGCGGAGCGTGATGCGCGGCAGCAGCTCCGGGGCGCGGCCGGGCAGGAGGCGCGCCCTCCAGCGGCGCGCGAGCGTGGCGAGGATGAGTACGGCCTCGGTCCACGCGAAGCCCTCGCCGATGCAGCGGCGCGGGCCGCCGCCGAAGGGGAAGTACGCGAACTGCGGGCGGGCGGCTTTGGCCTCGGGCGTCCAGCGTTCGGGGTCGAAGCGCTCGGGGTCTGGGAAGAAGCGCGGGTCGCGCTGGATGACGTACTGGCTGACGAGGACGAGCGAGCCGCGCGGGATGCGGTAGCCGCCGACCTCGTAGTCTTCGAGCGCCAGACGCCCGAGCGCCCACGCGGGCGGGTAGAGCCGCATCGTCTCGGCCACCACCATCTCGGTGTAGCGGAGCGCCGGCACGTCCTCCGGCGCGGGCGCTCGGCCGCCCGCGAGCACCGCGTCCAGCTCGGCGTGGAGCCTCGCCTCGGCCTCCGGGTTCTGCGCCAGCAGGTACCAGCACCACGTCAGCGCGTTGGCCGTCGTCTCGTGGCCGGCGAGGAAGATGGTCATCACCTCGTCGCGCAGTTGCTCGTTGGTCATCCCCGTCCGGTCGCCCTCCTCGTCGACGGCGTGCAGGAGGGTCGAGAGCAGGTCGCCGCGGTCGCGTTCGTCGCGGCGGCGCTCCTCGACGATGCGGTAGATGACGGCGTCGAGCCGCGCCCGCGCGCGCAGGAAGCGGCGGCGCGGCGGCAGCGGCAGCTTCTCCAGAAGCTCCGAGAAGGGCAGCATCAGGTAGCCGAAGAGGTCCATCACCTCCGTCAGCGCCGCGCCCACCTCGTCGGCGTCCGACTCGACCTCGGCGTCGAAGAGCGTCTTGCCGACGACGGCGAGCGTGAGCCGCATCATCTCCTCCGAGATGTCCAGCTCCCGCCCGTCGCGCCAGCGCGCGGAAGTCTCCTCGGCGTACTCGACCATCACGCGGCCGTAGTCGTTGACGCGCTGGCGGTGGAAGGCGGGCTGCGCCAGGCGGCGCTGGCGGCGGTGGAACTCCCCCTCGCTCGTCAGGAGCCCCTCGCCGAGCAGGCGCTTGGCGCGCTGGAGCGCGCGACCCTTGCGGAAACGCGCGCTGTTCGTGACGAGCAGGTCGCGGACGTAGTCCGGGTGGCTGAGCAGGTAGACGCTCTGCGGCCCGGCCCTGAAGCGCGCCACGTCGCCGTACTCGCGCGCGAGGCCCGCGAGCAGCGCGAGCGGGTCGCGGGTGAACGCGTACATCTGTCCGACCGGCCACATGGCCCTCGGCCCCGGCACCGCGGGCGCGGCTACCATCTTTCGCGACTCCCGGGATTCGTCATCGGCTTTTGATACCTGTCCCTCCGTGCGGCCGGACTTTTCGGGCGCGCGGGGCACCCGTTTAAGCCTTCGTTTGCGACTCTGTTATTATAGTCCGCGGCCGCGCCGGAGCGCGCCTCACGGCGCAGGTTTCCCGCCGCGGAAGTGGCCTCGCGACGGAGTTAAAAGGTTTGTCACTTGAGTTCGCCATCGAATACCCGTGCGCGCTGCGCGCGCGCTACGACGAGGAGCACCTGCGCGCGTGGGGGCGGCTCGGGAGTCTGCACACGCGCCTGACGACGGGCGAGCACGTTGCGCCCTCGGAGGAGAAGGTGCGCTTCGTCGAGCGCGCGGCCGACGAGATAGAGCGCATGAAGGCCGAGACGGTCATCTGCGCCAAGTGCCCCGCGCGGCTGCCGCAGGAGGCGGCCGGCGAGGGCGAGCCCGTCGGGTGCCTCGGGCGCGTCACCTACCCCGTCGAGGCGCAGTTCGAGAAGTTCCTCGCCGACCGCGTCCAGCTCACCTTAGACACCGTGGACGAGCAGGACTGGCCGCGCCTGCTCAAAGTCATGCTCGACAACGACTCGCCCTTCGACGGCGAGGGCACGAAGTCGCTGCGCGCCGTCACCACCTCGAACGGCCTGCGCTTCTTCGAGCTGCGCCTGCCCATCAAGCTCGCGCGCCAGGGCTCGCACCTGACGACCGACCACCTCTTCGACGCGCTCGCCGGCTTCACCTCCGACGACGCCGCGCGCACGACCTACACGCGCGAGCTGCCCGTCTCGGCCGCCGCCGACTACTACGACTTCCTCGACCTCGTCCTCCGCCTCGACCTCTCCGAGGCCGAGCGCCAACGCATACGCCTGCGCAGCCGCAACTACCAGCAGTTCCTGCGCCTGCTCGCCGCCCTCGAACTCGCCGAATCGCTCCGCACCAGAGTCCTCATGGATTAGTAGGAAGTAGACAGTAGACAGTAGTCAGTAGTCAGAGTCTGTTTGAAAACTAAATGACTGCCGGGCGGGCCCGCGGGTAAGCTTTGGGTGTGTGTAACCAACGCTATCCCACTGACCTGACCGACAGCCAGTGGCATCTTATCAAAGACTGGCTGCCGCCACCCGCTCGAACGG
>DASVSK010001024.1:0-5449 GCA_036388135.1 Pyrinomonadaceae bacterium
ACGGGCTTCGGGGACGGCGGCGCGGCGGCCGGTGTCGGCGAGGGCGAAGGCGTCGGCGCGGGCGCGTTCCCCGCCTGTGCGTGCGCGGACGCCGCGCAGAGGAGAAGCGCGAGGGTGACGTTTGTGATTGTTCTCATTGGCTGCCTCTCTGCCGTCGCCGCCCGCTGGCTCAGTCGGCGTGACGGACGAAATCGCGCGTGCGCGGGTCTCGCGGGTCGTTGAGCACCTGCGCGGTGTCGCCTAGCTCGACGGCCTCGCCGGCCTCCATGTAGAGGACGCGGTCGGCGACGTCTTCGAGGAACTTCATCGAGTGGGTGACGATGACCATCGTCTGCCCCAGCCCGACGAAGCCGCGCAGCGCCGCGGCCAGCTCGTTGCTGCGGCGCGGGTCGAGCGCGCTGGTCGGCTCGTCGAAGAGCAGCGCCTCGGGGCGCATCGCCAGCGCGCGCACAATCGCCACGCGCTGCTGCTCGCCGCCCGAGAGCGATTCGGGGTAGCGCGCCGCGGACTTCCGCAGCCCCACCGTCTCAAGCAGTTCGAGCGCGTGCGCCTCGGCCTCCGCGCGCGGGCGCTTCAGGACGTGGACGGGGGCCTCCGTCACGTTGCCGAGCACCGAGAGGTGCGGGAAGAGGTAGAAGTGCTGGAAGACCATCCCGACCTGCCGCCGCAGTTGCTTGACGCGCCGCTGGTACTCCTTCTCCGCGAGCCCCGCTTCGAGCCGCACGCCGCCCGCTTCGAGCGCGCCCTCCGTGATTCGCTCCAGCCCGTTCATGCAGCGCAGCAGCGTCGTCTTGCCGCTCCCCGAAGGGCCGATGATGCCGAGCACCGTGCGCGGCTCGACCGAGAGGCTGACGCCGCGCAGGATGCGCGTCTCGCCCGCGACTTTACCGAGACCCTCGACGCGTATCATCCCGCCACCTCCGACTCGACGGCGCGCAGGGCCTGCCGACGCTGGAGCCGCAGCTCAAGGCGGCGCGCGAGGTGCGCGAGCGGCAGGCTCATCATCAGGTAGAAGGCCGAGACCAGGGCCCCGAGCAGCATGAACTCGCCCGACGCGTTCGCCAGCTCGCGGTAGGCCGTCGCCAGCTCCCAGACCGAGATGGCGAAGGCGACCGAGGTGTCCTTGAAGAGCGAGACGAAGTCGTTCGTCATCGGCGGCAGCGCGATGCGGAGCGCCTGCGGGAGGATGATGCGCCGGAACGCGAGCAGCGGACTCATCCCAAGCACGTAGGCCGCCTCGTGCTGACCCTTCGGGATGGCGTCGAGCGCCGCGCGGTAGACCTGCGACTCGTAGGCCGCGTAGTTGAGCCCGAGCCCGACGAGCGCCGTCAGCCACCCCGGCATCGCGACGCCGAGGTGCGGCAGCCCGAAGTAGAGGAAGAGCAGTTGGACGAGGACGGGCGTGCCGCGGAAGAACTCGACGTAGACGGTGCAGACGAGGCGGAGCCACGCCGGCCCCTTCGACTGGCCGATTGCCAGCGCGAGCCCGAGCGTGACGGCGATGACCATCGCGCCGAGCGAGAGCAGGACGGTGACGAGCGCCGCGCGCGTCAGACGCCACACGGCCTCGCCCCAGTTGAAGGAGGTCGAGGTGATTTCGTACTTCACCTCCTCGGGCCTCTCCCCGCCCCCGACGAAGTCCCTGCGCGCGTCCGCGCGCAGCCCGGCCTGCGCCTCGTTCCAGAGGTTCCACTTGCGCAAGATGCGTTCGAGCGTCCCGTCGTTGACGATACGGTCGATGCCCGCGTCGACCTCCGCCTTCAGAGCCTCGTCGCCCCTGCGCAGGCCGACCACGTACGCGCCGCGCATGAACGGCTCGCCCGCGGGCTTGAGGCGCGGGTTCGGGCGCGCGTAGAACGCCTCCATCGGCACGTCCATCAGCACCGCGTCCACGCGCCCGAGTTCGAGGTCGCGGTAAGCGCCCACGGGGTCGGCGTACCCCTTGAACGGAATCCCCTCCTTCGACATCAGCCGCGAGGCCGCCGTGTTGCCGAGCGTGCCGACGACGCGCGAGCGGCAGTCCTCCAGCGTATTTATGCGCGTCTCGTTCTGGCGGACGGTCAGTTGGAGCTGGAAGACGTAGTAAGGCTTGCTGAAGAGGATGACGCGCGCGCGGTCTTCGGTCGGCTCCAGCCCGTTGACGACGACGTCGAACTCGCCGCGCTGGAGCGAGGTGACGATGGTCTCCCAGTCGGTCGGGACGAACTCGGGGCGGCGATTCATGGCCGCCGCGAGCGCCTCGACCATCTCCAGCTCGTAGCCGACGTACCTGTCCGGGTGCGCCGGGTCGGCGAAGACGTAGGGGGCGCCGCCGCTCGGGTCGGCACCCCAGCGCAGGACGTTTTGAGCGCCCGCCGACGCCGGGGCGAGCAGCAGGAGGCAGAGGGTGAGCAGGGCGCGTCTTGTCATTTTTCGCGGCGGACGGAATCGAGTATGAACCGTGCGAGCGAGTCAAAATACTTCTCGCCGCCGACGTCGGAAAGGTCGTTGTGCCCCGCGCCCTCGACGACGTGCAGGCGCTTCGGCTCGGGCGCGGCGTCGAAGAGCTTGCGCCCCTGCGCGAGCGGAATGATCTCGTCGCGGTCGCCGTGCGCGACGAAGACGGGGCAGCCGACGCGCGGGAGTTTGCCGACCGAGTCGAGCTTGTTCTTCGTCAGCCCGCGCACGAAGCGCGGCAGCCAGGGGATGACCTCGCCCGCCATGTCGGACGCCGAGCTCAGCCCCGATTCGAGGACGAGCGCGCCGCACTCGCGCCGCGAGGCCACGTCGGCCGCGGCGGCCGTGCCCAGAGACTGCCCGTAGAGCACCACCTCGCGCGCGGGCACGCCGCGCCCCTTCGTGACGAAGTCGTAGGCGGCCTCGGCGTCGCGGTAGAGCCCGCGCTCGTCCGACATCTCGCCGCCGCTCCGCCCGTAGCCGCGGTAGTCGAAGAGCAGCACGTCGAAGCCGCGCCCGGCGAGGCTCTCCCCGACCCAGCCGCAGTAGCTCAGGTTGCCGCCGTTGCCGTGAAAGTAGATGACCGTCGCCGCCGCGGGGCGCGCGGCCGGGCGGAAGTGCCAGCCGTAGAGTTTCACCCCGTCCGACGCCTCGAACCAGACCTCCTCCGCGCCCCGCGGCACGCGCCAGAGCCCGCCGAGCGCCGCGCGCTCCGGGTGGAAGGTGGCCGACGCCTCGAACCGCCGCAGCAGGTAAAACCCCACGGGCAGGCCGATGAGTGCCAGAACCAGAATCGAAATCACGAAGTACCGCACCGCCAGCGCGCGCTCCCCACGCCCGAGCGCCCTGTAAGAGTCTGTGAAGAACATTTGGAAGTAGACGGTAGTCAGTAGTCAGTAGTCAGTAGTCAGTAGAAAACCCTTTATCGTCCGGGTCTCAGTCTGTCAGAGTCGACGGCCGCGGCGCGGAGCGCTACTGACTACTGACTACTGTCTACTGTCTACTTCCCCCCGCGTGTCGTTCGAGGTAGTCGAGCAGGACGTTCGACATCACCTTGACGCCGACGACGAGGCTCTCCTCGTCGACGTCGAAGTCGGGCGTGTGCCAGCCCGCGGTGATGCCGCGCCCGCGGTTGCCGACGCCGAGGAAGTAGTAGAAGCCGGGGACGACCTTCTGGTAGGCCGAGAAGTCCTCGGCGGGCATGAAGGGCTTGATGGCGACGGCGTTGCCCGCGCCGACGACGCGGCGGATGGTCGGCAGCGTCTCTTCGACCAGCGCCGGCTCGTTGTAGGTGACCGAGTTGCCGTCCCCGAGTTCCAGCTCGAAGGTCGCGCCGTAGGCGGCTGTGACGCTCTGGAGCGTCTCGCGCATCATGGCGATGGAGCGCTCGCGCACCTGGTCGTTGAAGGTGCGCATGGTGCCGGTCATCTTCACCTCGCCGGCGATGACGTTGAAGCGCGTGCCGCCCTGAATCGTCCCGACCGTGATGACGAGCGGCTCCAGCGGGTCGATGCGGCGGCTCCTGATGTTCTGTAGCGCGAGCACGCACTGCGAGGCGACGACGACGGCGTCCACCCCGAGCTGCGGCTGCGCGCCGTGCGACGACTTGCCGCGCACGGTGATGGTGAACGTGTCGGACGAGGCCATCGCGGGCCCCGAGTGGTAGCCGACCTGACCGGCCTGCAAGTTCGGCTCGGTGTGGAGGCCGAAGATGGCGCGCGGCCGCGGGGCTTCGAGCGCGCCCTCCTTGATCATCAGCTTCGCGCCGCCCTCCTCGCCCGCGGGCGCGCCCTCCTCCGCCGGCTGGAAGATGAACTTGACGGTGCCGCGCACCTCGTCCTTCATCCTGCTCAGGACTTCGGCCACGCCCAGCTCGACCGTCGTGTGGACGTCGTGGCCGCAGGCGTGCATCACGGCGGGCGTCTGCGACTTGTACGGCTTGTCGCCCACCTCCTGAATCGGGAGCGCGTCCATGTCGGCGCGCACGGCGACCACGGGGCCGGGCTTGCCGCCGACGAGCAGGGCGGTTACGCCGTGCCTGCCGACGCCGGTCTTCACGTCCGTCAGCCCCAGCGCGCGCAGGCGCTCGGCGACGACGCGCGACGTGCGCTCCTCGCGGTTCGACAGCTCGGGGTGCATGTGCAGGTCGCGGCGCTGCGCGACGAGCTGCGCGCGCAAAGCCTCCGCGGCGGCCGCGACCCTCTGGTCGCGCGCCGCGTCGGGACGCGCGCCCGCGCCCGCGGCACCTTGCCCGCGCGGCGCGACGGCGACCGAGGCGAGCAGCACGCCCGTCAGCAGGAATGTGATGAAGAGTCTCAAGGTTCTTCTCCCGATTTCTTTTGATGAGAAAGAATTTACATGGATGGACAGGATGAACAGGATGTGAACGACAGGAGAATTGATTGAAATGTGGGAGTTAAGGTTTGAAATTTCAAACCTTAACTCGCAAATCTTAAATCCCCATCCTGTTCATCCTGTCCATCCATGTAAATTTCTTATACGGCACGGCCGGAATTCTCAGTCGGCGTACTGCCGCTGCGTGCGCCGGTAGAGCGTCAGGCCGAACCAAAGCTCCCAGAAGATGGCGAGGACGACGAGCGCCGAGACGACCGAGACGAGCTGCGACTCGGTCACCTTCTGAACGACGACGTAGACGTCCGACGCCAGCGCCAGCGCCAGCGGGGCGAGCGCCGCGACGAGCATCTTCGACGCGAAGCGGTGGAAGTGCTCCGTCTCCTCGCCCTGCTCGACGAGCCGGTGGTAGGCCGCGGGCGTGATGAGCAGCACGATGGTCAGCGCGTTCAGGCCGAGCGCCGCGAGGTGGATGTACTTCGAGAGCGGCGGCAGCCTGTCGAAGCTCTCAGTCAGCACGCAGACGAACTGGAAGCCCAGGAGCGCCTGCGAGCCCGGCAGGACCACGCGGCACTCCGTCAGCACGTGCTTGATCTTGTCGGTGACCTTCGTCCGCCCGCCCTGCCCCTCGCCCTTCGCTTCGTCCATCTCGTCCTCCTCG
>DASVSK010001025.1:0-3541 GCA_036388135.1 Pyrinomonadaceae bacterium
CGCGGCCGAAATCTCCGCGACGACCTGCTCGGCCGTCTCGCGCTGCTCGGGCGTGTGGTAGAAGACGGCCGAGCGGTACTGCGAGCCGACGTCCCCGCCCTGGCGGTCGGGCGTCGTCGGGTCGTGGATGGTGAAGAAGACTTCGAGCAGTTGGCGGAAGGAGGCCGCCCCGGGGTCGAAGGTGAGCTGCACGACCTCGGCGTGCCCCGTCGTCCCCTCGCAGACCTGCGCGTAGCTCGGGTCGGAGACCCACCCGCCCGCGTACCCCGACACGACGCGCTCGACGCCGCGCAGCTCTTTGTAGACCGCCTCCAGACACCAGAAGCAACCGCCCCCGAGCGTCGCCAACTCCCTCGACCGTTCCGTGCTCATAATTTTAAGACCGCCCCCCGAGTTTGAAAGTGTGGCCCCGAGTATAACGCGCGGCGGCGCGGGCAGTCCCGCCCGCTTGCGCGAACGCCGCGCCTCCCCGACAATCTCCGGCGGCCACGCCGACATCCCGCGCGCCGCCCGCGCCGCGCGCGCCACACGCCGGGTTGAACCCGCCGGGGCGCGCCCGCGTATACAGACCTTTAAAGCCCGCCGAGAGACCCGGCAAAAAAGAGGACCCCGACGCCGATGCCCGACACGACGGAAGCAGTTAGACCGCCCGCGGAACGGGCGGAGCCCGGCCTCTTCGCGGCCGTCCGCGACTCGGTGCGCGGCGCGCACCCGAATTACGACTACACCGAGGGCCCCGTCGGGCGCTCCATCCTCCTGCTCTCCGTCCCGATGGTTCTGGAGATGCTGATGGAGAGCGTCTTCGTCGTGGTCGACGTCTACTTCGTCGGGCGGCTGGGCAAGGAGGCCGTCGCCACCGTCGGCCTGACCGAGTCGATGATGGTGCTCGTCTACACCGTCGCCATCGGCCTGAGCATCGGCGCGACGGCGATGGTCGCGCGGCGCACGGGTGAGCACGACCCGGAGGGCGCGGCGCACGCCGCGGCGCAGACCATCCTGCTCGGCCTCGGCGTCTCGCTCGTCTTCAGCGTCCTCGGCATCGCCTTCGCGCCGCACCTGCTCGAACTAATGGGGGCGGAGGCCGCGGTCGTCGAGGGCGGGACGGGCTTCACGCGCGTGATGCTCGGCGCGAACGCGTCGGTCGTGATGCTGTTCCTCATCAACGCCATCTTCCGCGGGGCGGGCGACGCGGCCGTCGCCATGCGCGTGCTGTGGCTCGCCAACGCCATCAACATCGCGCTCGGGCCGTGCCTCATCTTCGGGCTCGGGCCGTTCCCCGAGATGGGCGTGACGGGCGCGGCCGTGGCGACGAGCATCGGGCGCGGCGCGGGCGCGCTCTACGCCTTCTCGAAGCTCTGGCGCGGGGGCGGGCGCGTCAACCTCGCGCGCCGCCACTTCCGCGTGGACGCGCAAGTCATGGCGCGGCTCGTGCGGCTTTCGGGGAACGCGACCTTCCAGGTCTTCGTCGGCACGGCGAGCTGGATCGCGCTGACGCGCATCGTCTCCTACTTCGGGAGCGCGGCCGTCGCCGGCAACATCATCGGCATGCGCGTCATCATGTTCGCGCTGCTGCCGTCGTGGGGGATGTCGAACGCGGCGGCCACGCTCGTCGGCCAGTCGCTCGGGGCGGGGAAGCCGGAGCGCGCCGAGCAGGCGGTCTGGCGGGCGGGCTTCTACAACATGATCTTCCTCGGCCTCGTCGGCCTCGTCTTCGTCGTCTTCGCCGGCCCCATCGTCGGCGTCTTCACGCAGGCGGCGGCCGGGCCCGAGGTGTACGAGTACGGGAAGGACTGCCTGCGCATCGTCTCGTTCGGCTTCCTCTTCTACGCCTACGGGATGGTTCTGACGCAGAGCTTCAACGGGGCGGGCGACACGCGCACGCCGACCCTCATCAACCTCGCCGTCTTCTGGCTGTGGGAGATTCCGCTCGCGTGGGTGCTGGCCTTCCACTTCGGGATGGGGCCGCACGGGGTCTTCCTCGCCGTCACCATCGCCTTCTCGACGCTGGCGGTCGTCAGCGCCTACTTCTTCCGGCGCGGGCGCTGGAAGACGCAGAAGGTGTAAAATCCGGGCAAAGGGAGGGGCCGGGCGTGTTCGACAAACTGGTGGAGCAGAAGATACGCGAGGCGCAGCAGGCGGGCGAGTTCGACCGCCTCGAAGGGGCGGGGCGGCCCGTCGACCTCGACGCCTACTTCTCGACGCCCGAGGGGCTTCGCGCCGGCTTCGCCGTGCTCAGGAACGCGGGCGTGCTGCCCGAGGAGGCGGCCGTCCTCAAGGAGCTGAACGAGCTGGCCGCGCGGCTGGAGGACAGCCGCGACGAAGGCGAGCGGGCGCGGCTCAAGCGCGCCGCCGCCGACCTCAAGCTCAGGTACGACCTGATGGCCGAGCGCCGCCGCGGCGGGCGTTAAACCCGGCCCGGCGCGGAACGGCCCGGCCCCGGGCGAGAACTTTCCCCAGCCGTTTAACGGCATTTCCTCCCGATTCCGGAGTTTTTCGCCCTCCCGTTTTTTTCTGAAACCTTCCCCGCCCGACAGCCACTAACTAGCGGTGTTAGACGATGAACGAGCGGCTGGCAGTCAACACAATGAGTCTGGAACTGGGGCGGCCGGGCGCGCACGCTGGGGCCTTGATGAACAGCACGGAGGAACTGGTGGCGCGCGTCCGCACGGGCGACGAGGAGGCTTTCCGCCTCATCTTCGACCGCTACTCGCGCCCCGTCCTCGGCTTCATCTTCGACATGGTCGGCGACCGCTCCCTGGCCGAAGACCTGGCGCAGGAGACCTTCGTCCGCGCCTTCCGCGGGCTCTCGACTCTGCGCGAGGAGACGAAGCTCTCGACCTGGCTCTTCGGCATCGCGCGCAACTGCGCGCTCGAACAGTTGCGGACGCGGCGGCGCGACGCGGGCAACGTCGAGATAGACGCCGAGCCCGCCTTCGAGCTGCACGACCGCGCGAGGACGCCCTCGGGCGAGCTGCTCGACAAGGAACTGAGCGGCGTCATCCAGACCGCGCTCCGGAAGCTCGACGAGGACAAGCGGACGGTCTTCACCTTGAAAGTTTTGCAGCAGCGCAGCTACGAGGAGATCGCGGAGATCACGGGCTTCTCCGTCGGCAAGCTGAAGACGGACTTGCACCGCGCGCGCGCCGAGATGCGCAAGCGCATCGGCCCGTACCTAGGGGGTGAGCAGTAGTGATGAGATGTGAAGATTGCCTCCCGCTGATCGAGGAGTATTTCGACGCCGAGGTCGACGAGACGGCGGCCGCGCGGGTGGACGCGCACCTCTCGGCCTGCGCGACCTGCGCCGCGGCGCTCGACGCGCTCTCCTTCGAGCAGGAGATTTACGCGCGCTACGACCGGCGGCTCGACGTCGGCCCGGAACTCTGGGCGCGCGTCAGCGCCGAGATAGCGCGCGACCCGCAGCCGGCCGAGCGGCCCGACGCGCGCCGCCCCTTTCTGAGCCGCGTGGGCGAGCGTCTCGCGGCCGGGCTCGGCGCGCTCACGGCGCGGCCCGCTCTCGCATCGTCTCTCGCGCTCCTGCTGG
>DASVSK010001026.1:0-2735 GCA_036388135.1 Pyrinomonadaceae bacterium
CGCGCCCCCCTCGCCCAGCCAGCCGGCGAGCGTGACCTCTTCCGGCTCGAAGCCCGCGAGCGGCCAGCGGAACCGGTCGAAGGCGTGGCGCACGACCGGCACGCGCGCCGGCTCGTAGCCGAGCAGCAGCGCGCCGACGTAATCGACCGCCGCCGCGCACTCGCCCGCGAGCAGCAGCCCGAGCGCGAGCGGCTGCGGCGCGAGCGGGCCGTTGCCCTGCCCGGCGACGACTGCGTCGACGACGTGGACGACGCGCCGCTGCGGGCGTTCGGCCAGCGTCGCGTCCGCGCGCCCGTAGAGCAGCACGCGGTTGAGGTCGAGACACGTCCGCCAGATGGTGTCGTTGCCCGACCACGAGCCCTCGATGCCGAGGCGGTCGCCGCCCGTGCGGTGCAGCACGCGGTAGAGCTGCGTGGCGGCGCTGGCCCACGCCCGCCCCTCGGCGGCCGTGGGCGCGGTGTTCTGCCGGTCGAAGACGTATTCGAGCGCGCGCTTTATCTTGCTCCCACCGGGGTAGCAGTCGCCGCCCTGCTCGGAGCCGCCGAGCCGGTGGTGCGGCAGATACTCCTTGTTGCCGTTGATGCCGATGAGGTTCTTGAGCGCGCAGGTCACGCCCGCCTTCATGTGCGTCTTGAGCTTGGGCAGGTTGACGACGACGTCGGCTTCGAGCACGTCGCGCGCGACGAGGTACTGGTGGCGGCCGGGCGCGTGCGTGCGCGCGAGCAGGCGCGGGTCGTAGCAGGTGACGCGGAAGCGCCCGCCGCCGTCCGTGATGGGCTCCAACAGGCTCTCGCCGCCGAGGTCGAAGAGCGCGAAGCGGTCTTCGGGCTGCACGCCCTCGGCCGCGCGGCGCACCCCGCCGTCGAACGAGCTGACCGTGCGGCGGAAGTCGCGCACGCCCCCGAAGCGCGGCTCGCGCGCCGACAGCCCTTCGGCCCAGGCGTCGAGCCCCGTGGCCGCGAGCAGCTTCTCGAAGTCACACCCCTGCACGGGCGCGTCGCCGACGAGGACTTCGGCGGCCCCGGCGCGCAACGCCGCCTCGACGACCGCGCGCACGACCGACCCGTGCGTCAGCAACGGCTCGACGCCCCAAGGGCCCTGATTCTCGTGCAGCACGAAGTTCGGCTTGACGAGCACGCGCGCGCCCTCCCGCACGACGCCGCCCAGCGCGCCGCGCGACGCGTCGCCCCAGCCGAGCGCGGCCGACGCGCTTTCGAGCGCGCGGGCGACTGCGTCCCCGTCGTAGCCCTCGGCCCGCGCCGCCGCCACGCGCCGGTCGAAGGTGTTCGCGTTCATGCCCGTCGCGTTCGTGCCCGTCGTGTCCGTGCTCAACGTCGCGCACCCCCCTTCGGCGGCTCGACCTCGCTGACGACGGGACGCCACTTGTTAGCCTGCGTCCGCGGGATCGAGTCGACCAGCACTATCTCAAGTTTCAGCCCCGGCAGGTTGGAGGCGACGGCGTCGGTGATGCCGCGTCGCGCGTCGTCGGCGAAGCCGCCCTTCGGCACGACGCGCAGCTCGACCGTGTAGTCCGGGCGCTGCACGAACATGAACTCGCGCACGGGGTAGTCCTTCAGCATGTGCGGCAGCCCGAGCCCCTCGACCCAGCGGCCGTCGGGCAGCCACAGGCGCGCCGACTCGCGCCCCAACACCTCGCGCAGCGTGAACGAGGGGTGGCCGGGTCGGCTCCCGCCGGGGAAGCGCCCGACGTCGCCCACGCGGTAGCGCAGCATCGGCATCCCGTCGCCGTGCAGCTTGGTGACGAGGATGCTGGCGTCGCCCCCGTCGGTCTCGGGCTCGACGAGCGCCCACGCCCAGTCCACCTCGTAGTCGAGCGTGCGCCGCGGCTCGTACTGGAAGGCGAGGAGCCCCACGTCGCGCCCGCCGTAGCGCTCGTGGACGGGGCGGCCGAAGACCTCTTCGACGGCCTCGCGGAAGCGCGGCAGGAGTTTCTCCGCGCCCGTCACGAAGCAGCGCGTCGGGTAGCTCGGCCGCACGCCCCGCTCGCGCAGGTGCTCGGCGAAGAGCCCGAGCGGGCTCGCGTAGGCGACGACGCAGGCCGGACGCCACGCCTCGAACTCGCGGTGGTAGGCGTCGAAGACCTCGGGAGAGAGGCGGAAGCAGTCGAACCAGCGCGTGTTCAGTTCGAAGTCGTGGAGGCGCTCGCGCCAGCCCGAGCGCGCCACGGGGTCGAGGTGGTGCCCCCAGAAGAGACCCGTCGCCACGCCCGCCGGGGCACCGACGCGCGCGTGCGCGTACTCCATCCCGCTCTCGCGCCAGCCGCGCTCCTCGGGCCCGAGCCACACCTCGGTCGGCACGCCCGTCGAGCCGCCGGTCGCGTCCCGGCGCAACTGCCCGGGCGCGACGGCCTCCGAGACGAGCGCGCGCCCGGCCGCGCTGATGTCGTCGCGTTCGAGCGTGGGCAGGCGCGCGAACTCCTCGAACGAGAAGTCCGCGCGCGGGTCGAAGCCGAGGCGCGCGAACTGCTCGCGGTAGTAGACCGTCTCGGCCCCAGCGCGGCGCACGGACTCGCGCAGCCGCGCGAGCACCCAAGCGCGCCGCTCCTCCTCGCCCCACGCGGCGGACGCGTGCCGGAAGCGCAGGCCCTCGTAGAAGGCGCGCAGCGCGGGCCGGGTCGCCGTGCGCGCGAAACGCTGCGCGCGCCCGAGCGGCAGCAGCGCGCGCCGCGAGACCAGCTCGCGCGCCCTGCCCCGGATGTCCCACGCCCCTCTCAT
>DASVSK010001027.1:0-2183 GCA_036388135.1 Pyrinomonadaceae bacterium
GGCGGCCCGGTCAGTAGGCGGCGGCGGCCGGGGCGTTCGTCGTCACGCCCGCGGCCTCCTGCGCTATCTTGACGCCGACCGAGGCCCCGATGCGCGTCGCGCCGGCCTCGACCATCGCGCGCGCGTCCGAGATGCCCTTGACGCCGCCCGCGGCCTTGACGCCCAGCTCGGGCCCGACCGTGCGCCGCATCAGCGCCACATCCGCCACGGTCGCGCCCGACTTGGCGAAGCCGGTCGAGGTCTTGACGAAGTCCGCGCCCGCGCGCTTCGCGGCGAGGCAGGCGCGCACCTTCTCCTCGTCGGTCAGCAGCGCCGTCTCGATGATGGTCTTGACCAGCACGCCGTGCTCGTGCGCCGCCTCGACGACGGCGCGGACGTCGTACTCGACGGCGCAGTCGTCGCCGCTCTTCAGGGCGCCGATGTTGATGACCATGTCTATCTCGCGCGCGCCGTCGTAGATGGAGCGCCGCGTCTCGTACGCCTTGACGTCGGCGAGCGTCGCGCCGAGCGGGAAGCCGACGACGGTGCAGACGGGCACGCCCGACCCGCGCAGCACGCAGGCCGACGTCTTCACCCACGCCGGGTTGACGCACACGCTGGCGAAGCCGTGGCGCGCCGCCTCCTCGCACAGGCGCGTGATGTCGGCCTCGCTCGCCTCGGCCTTCAGGAGCGTGTGGTCGACGAGGCTCGCCCAGTCGCGCGCCGTCGCCGCGTCGCCGAGGATGACGCCGATGCGCGACGCGCCCGCGTCCACCACACGCTGCATCCGCTCCGGGCAGCGCCCGAAGCACGCGCTCCCGCACCCGCACGCCCCGTCGTGCTCGTGCCCGTCCTCGCCGCCGTTCAGCCGCGCCACGATCACGTCCGTGATCTGCTCGACCAGCCGCTCGAAATCCCCGTTCTGCGAATAAGTCATTAAGGCACCGCTCCTAAGCGTCTACGCTTTCGGCCTTCACCAGATCAACCTTACAGGGTAACTCGAAAACACAGGGTCGCGGCTGACGAGGGACGCGCCTTCGACGTTGGATTGAGCCACCAACAGTCTGTCGAACGGGTCTTTGTGATGAGCGGGCAGGGCGTCCAACGCCAGCACGTGCCCCAGCTCGATGGGCAAAACTTCCATCCCGTTCGTCTGTCTGTGACTTTCAACCAACTCGCTCAACGAGACTGTGAATTTCAGCTTACCCAACTGAATTTTAATCTGCATCTCCCAGACGCTGGCTACACTCAGGAGTAAATCGTTGTCGCCATCGGCCAGCAGCGCCAAAGCCTTCGGCGACAGTTTCTCCGGCTCGCCGAGCCACCAGATGAAAGCGTGCGTATCCAGTAGCAGTTTCATTCGCCGCCACCCAGCCAGAATTCGTCCGGCAGGGGCTCGTCAAAATCATCGCTCATCCACGCCGCCCCCCTGTGCAGACCCGCAACACGCTTCCGCCCCGGCGGGGGGATGGGCACCAGTCGCGCGAGGGGCTTATCGCCCTCAGAGATGATGACCTCGTTGCCCCCCAGCGCGAGCGACAGCAACTCCGGCAGACGGTCTTTAGCCTCTTCGACGTCAACGGTCTCGGTCATAGTTCCCTTCCAGTCTCGTTCGACGCACGCGCGCCGCACGGGCGTCCGTCAACGGCGCGGCGGGCCCCCAGGCCCCGCCGCGTCAAACGGTCGCGCCTGGAATTTTAGCACCTGTACTGACGCTCGACGGCGTCGATCTTGGCGACGCGGCGCTTGTGGCGGTCTTCGGTGATTTCGGTCGAGAGCCAGGCGCGGACGATGTCGCGCATCTCGCCGGGGGTGTTGACGCCGCTGCCGAGGGTGAGGACGTTGGCGTCGTTGTGCTCGCGCGAGTTGACGGCGACCTTGACGGAGTAGCAGGCGGCGGCGCGCACGCCCGGCACCTTGTTGGCCGTCATCGCGGAGCCGACGCCCGCGCCGTCGACGACGATGCCGAGGTCGGCCTCGCCCTCCGAGACGGCGCGCGCGACGGCGTGCGCGAAGTCGGGGTAGTCGACGGCGTCCGTCGAGTTCGTGCCGAAGTCGCGCACGCGGTGGCCGAGTTCGGCGAGCAAGCTCTTCAGCTCCTCCTTGAGCGGGAAGCCGCCGTGGTCTGCGCCGACGGCGACTATCTTCTCGGCGCGCGGGCCGCGGCGCGGGACGCGGCGGACCAACTCGATGCGGCGCTCGCG
>DASVSK010001028.1:0-7377 GCA_036388135.1 Pyrinomonadaceae bacterium
GCACCGGATAAAAAAAGAGGTCGCGTAAGGCCGGGAGAGGCCGAGCCGCGCCAAGCCTGGAGGAGCCGTGGAAAGAAGAAATCCCGCGAGGCCGTTCATGTGGGCCGTCGTCGCGCTGGGCGCGGGGGCGCTGCTCTTCTCCGCGGCCGCGCTGCCTGTGGCGCGGCTCGACCTGCGCTTCCTGCTCCTGGGGGTCCTGGTCTGCGTCAGCTCGCACGTGGCCGTGCGCATCCCGCGCGTGAGCGGCCGCATCACGGTCTCCGACACGCTCATCTTCCTGACGATGCTGCTCTACGGCGGCGCGGCGGCCGTGCTGCTCTCGGCGCTCGAAGGCGTCTACGCCTCCCTGCGCATCAGCCGCAGGCCGCTCACCATCTTCTTCAACGCGGCCGTGCTGGCGCTCTCAACCTTCCTCACGGCCGCGGCCCTGCGCGCGCTCTTCGGCGCGTCCGACCTCGCGGGCAACGACTACTCGGCCTACTCGCTCGCCGCCGTCTTCGTGATGGCGCTCGTCCAGTACGTCGCCAACACCGGGCTCATCGCGGTCGAGAAGTCGATGAAGCTCGGCGAGCGGTTCTGGCCGACGTGGAAGACCTACTACCTCTGGACTTCGGTGACCTACCTGGCGGGGGCCTCGGCCGCGGGGGCCACCGCGCGGCTCGTGCAGTCGGTCGGCTTCTACGCGGTGCTCGCCACCGTCCCCATCATCGCCATCATCTACTTCACCTACCTGACCTACCTCAAGAACATCGAGGACTCCGAGGCGCACGTCGAGGAGCTTTCGCGCTACCTCCGCGAGCTGAAGCAGGGCGAGGCCGAGCGCGAGCGGATACTGCTCCGCGAGCAGGCGGCGCGCGCCGAGGCCGAGGCCGCCAACCGCGTCAAGGACGAATTCCTCTCGACCCTCTCGCACGAGCTGCGGACGCCGCTCACCTCCATCATCGGCTGGACGAGCCTGATGCGCGCCGGGCAGGTCAAGGGCGAGGTCAAGGCGCAGGCGCTTGAGACCATCGAGCGCAACGCGCGCATCCAGTCGCGGCTCATCGACGACCTGCTCGACCTGTCGCGCATCATCTCGGGCAAGCTCCTGCTCGACACGCGCGACGTCGAGCTGGCGGCGGTCGTCTCCGACTCCATCGACGTCGTGCGGCCGGCGGCCAACGCGAAGGGCATCCGCCTGACGTACGAGTGCGAGCCGGGCGCGAAACCGGTCGCGGGCGACCCGGCGCGCTTGCAGCAGGTGGCGTGGAATCTTCTGTCGAACGCGGTGAAGTTCACGCCCGAGGGCGGCGAGGTGACCGTGCGGCTCACGCGGGAGGACGCGCGGGTCAGGCTGGCGGTGAGCGACACGGGCAAGGGCATCGCGCCGGAGTTTCTGCCGCACGTCTTCGACCGCTTCCGGCAGGCCGACAGCGCGACGACGCGCGCCTACGGCGGGCTCGGGCTCGGGCTCGCCATCGTCCGCCACCTCGTCGAGCTGCACGGCGGGACGGCGCAGGCCGACAGCGGGGGCGAGGGGCGGGGCTCGACCTTCTCGGTCACCTTCCCGCTGGCGCAGGCGACCGCGTGCGAGTGCGCGCCCTCGGCGGCGGCGGCCGCGGCGGACGGCCGCGACGCGGGGCGCGTCGAGGGGCTGGCCGGCGTGCGCGTGCTGGTCGTCGACGACGAGCTGGACACGCGCAAGCTCATCAGCGCCGTCATCGCGCAGTCGGGCGCGGAGGTGACGGCCTGCGCGTCGGCCGGCGAGGCGCTGGAGACGTTGAAGACCTGGCGGCCGCACATCCTGATGAGCGACATCGGGATGCCCGGCGAGGACGGCTACGCGCTCATCCGGCAGGTGCGCGCGCTCCCGGCCGAGCGCGGCGGGCGCACGCCCGCCGCGGCGCTCACCGCCTACGCCCGCGACGAAGACCGCACACGCGCCCTCGCCGCCGGCTACCAGCTCCACCTCGCCAAGCCCTTCAGCCCCGGCGACCTCATCGCCGCCGTCTCCGACCTGCAATCTCTGGAAGTAGCCGGTAGACAGTAGGAAGTAGACAGTAGTCAGTAGACAGTAGCCAGTAGGTAAGAGAAGGCGGGGCGTCCGGCTCATAACCGGGACGCGCCGCCTGTTTTTCTACTGGCTACTGACTACTGTCTACTCCTACTTCCTACTTCCCACCGTTGCCGTTGAGTGACTGCATGTCGATGACGAAGCGGTAGCGGACGTCGGCTTTGACGGTGCGCTCGTACGCCTCCTCGATGCGCTGGATGGGGATGACCTCGACGTCTGAGGTGATGCCCTTCGCGGCGCAGTAGTCGAGCATCTCCTGCGTCTCGCGGATGCCGCCGATCATCGAGCCGGCGAGCGTCCGCCCGTTGGTGATGAGCGAGAAGGCGTTCACCTCCAGCGGGCGCTCCGGCGCGCCGACGAGCGCCAACGCCCCCTCGCGCCGCAGGAGGTTGAGGTAGGCGTTCAGGTCGTGGTGCGCCGAGACGGTGTCGAGCACGAAGTCGTACTGGCCGGCGAGCGCTTCGAGCCGCCCCGGCTCCTTCGTCACGACGAAGTCGTGCGCCCCCAGAGAGCGCGCGTCCTGCTCCTTGCCGGGCGACGTGCTGAAGACCGTTACGCGCGCGCCCATCGAGGCGGCGAGCTTGACGCCCATGTGGCCGAGGCCGCCCAGGCCCACGACGCCCACCCGCTGCCCCTCGCCGACGCGGAAGCGCCGCAGCGGCGCGTAGGTCGTGATGCCGGCGCAGAGCAGCGGCGCGACGTTCGCGAGCGGCAGCCCCGCGGGCACGCGCAGCGTGTAGCCCTCGTCGACGACGATCTGCGAAGAGTAGCCGCCGTAGGTCGGCGTCTTCTCGTCCTTCTCCGTGCCGTTGTAGGTCGAGACGAGGTGCTTCTCGCAGTACTGCTCCTCGCCCTCGCGGCAGTTGCGGCACGCGCGGCACGAGTCGACGAAGCAGCCGACGCCCGCGAGGTCGCCCTCCTTAAAGCCCGACACCTCCGCGCCCACGCGCGCGACGCGGCCGACGATCTCGTGGCCGGGCACCATCGGGTAGATCGAGCCGCCCCACTCGTCGCGCACCTGGTGGATGTCCGAGTGGCAGACGCCGCAGTATTGAATCTCGATGAGCACGTCGCGCGGGCCCGGCTCGCGCCGCTCGAAGGAGAACGGTTCGAGCGGCGCGCCCGCGCTCGGGGCGGCGTATCCGTTTGTCTTCATCACAGTCGACTTCCCTCCTTAAAAAACCAAGACGCCCGCCCGGTCGGCGGGCGACGTTTACCGCGGGCCCCGGCGGGCTTCGTGCGGCTCGGCCTATTCTAAACGGTTCGCGGCGGCGGTTCTTCGCGCGCGTGTGGCGCGCGCGTCACGATGCCTTCCCGGCCGAGGCGTCGCGCACGCGCGTGACCAGCTCGAAGGAGCGCAGGCGCGCCGCGTGGTCGAAGATTTGCGAGGTCAGCATCAGCTCGTCCGCGCCGGTCAGCCCGAGGAAAGATTCGAGCCCGCGGCGCACGGTCTCGGGCGAGCCGACGACCGAGTAGCGCAGGGCGTGATTGACCCCGGCCAACTCGACGTCGGACGCGAAGCCTTCGAGCGTCTCGACCGGCGGCGGGAGCTTCCCCGCCCGCCCGCGCCGCAGGTTGACGAACGCCTGCTGGACGGACGTGAACAGGCGGCGCGCCTCCTCGTCCGTCTCCGCCGCGAAGACGTTCAGGCACGCCACCGCGTAGGGCTCCTTCAGCTCGGCCGAAGGGCGGAAGCCCTCGCGGTAGACTTCGAGCGCGTGCGTCAGGTAGTCGGGCGCGAAGTGCGAGGCGAAGGCGAAGGGCAGCCCCAGTTCGGCCGCGAGCCGCGCGCTGTAGAGGCTCGACCCGAGCAGCCACAGCGGCACGCCGAGCCCCTCGCCCGGCACGGCGCGAACGGGCTGCCCGGCGCGCGCGGGCGCGAAGTAGGCGCGCAGCTCCTCGACGTCGCGCGGGAAGTCTTCCGTCGAGGCCGCGAAGTTGCGCCGGAGGGCGCGCATCGTGAGTTGGTCGGTTCCGGGCGCACGCCCGAGCCCGAGGTCGATGCGGCCGGGGTAGAGCGCTTCGAGCGTGCCGAACTGCTCGGCGACGACGAGCGGCGAGTGGTTCGGCAGCATGACGCCGCCCGAGCCGACGCGGATGGAGGTGGTGCCACCGGCGACGTGGCCGACGAGCACCGCGGTCGCGGCGCTGGCGATGCCGGTCATGTTGTGGTGCTCGGCCAGCCAGAAGCGGCGATAGCCGAGCGCCTCGACGCGGCGCGCGAGGTCGAGCGTGTTGCGGAGCGAGTCGCCGACGCTCGCGCCCTCTGGCACAGGCGCGAGGTCGAGCACGGAGAAGTGGACGCTGCTCAGGTCTCTCATGACTTCTTAGACGCGGCGCGGCCGCCCGGAGTAGCTCCGCCGCTCAGAGTAGCTCCACCTCGTCGCCGACCGAGACGGCGGCGGGGGTCGTGACGTTGGCGTACATCCCGAGGTTCTGCCCCGCCTCCCTGACGATGGTGCGGAGCACGCGCGGGTCTTTCGGGAGTTCGGCCTGCGCCTGGATGGTTATGCTGCAACGCGGCGCGGACATCTCGCACTTGAGGACGAGGCCGCCGAGCCGCACCGTGCGCCCGACCCAGCCCGACTCGACCAGCCCCTCCACGCCCTCGGCCGTCTCGATGAAGAAGTTGGGGCGGAAGCGGCGCGCGTCCCAGGCGGAGTCGGGGTTGAGCCGCGCCAGCGCGTCGAGCGAGGCGGTGGTGAGCAGGTGGACGGGGAAGGCGTCGAAGTATGTGCCCGGCGGCGAGGTGAACTCGAAGATTTCGGCGGGGAGGCCGGAGAGGTCGGGCATCGGCTCGCCCGGCTCGCGGCCGAAGTCGCGGCGCAGCTTCTTGTCGAGCCCGGCGACGCGCATCGCGCCGAACGCGAGTTTGCGGAAGTTGCGCGAGCGGCTGAGCAGCCCGATGGCGCGCGCGCCCGGCATCGCGCGACGGTAGTGCGCGCGGTCGCTCGCCGGTTGTATCGGCCAGAGCGTGACCCTGCGCCCGACGAGTTCCGAGAGGCGCTCGCTGACGTCGGGCGCGTCCGTCGCGGTCGCCGAGCCGTCGGGGAGCGTGATGTCGGCGTGCGGCGGCGCGCCCGCGTGCGTGGGCTGCTCGCGGTAGCGCGCCGCGCAGAGCATCAGGCGGGGGCTGATCTTGCCGCCGCGAATCTCGCCGGCCTCCTCGTCGCGCAGCGCCCAGCCGCGGTCGCCGTAGAGCCCGCGCTCGCCGACCCCGCTGCCTTCGAGCCTCTCCCCGGCCATCGACTTGACGGGGTAGCGCCAGACCTCGCGGACTCTCCCGATAATCATCGCGTTCACCTTCCCTTCTTAACCCGCGCCGCCCGCGGCCTCGCCCCGGCGGAGGTGCTTCCGTAGAAACTGAATCATCCTCGCGTGCGCCAGCTTCGCCGCCGCGGGGTCGAAGCGCGGGCGCGTGAAGTCGTAGAAGGCGTGCGCCGCGCCCTCGTAGCGGAAAACTTCGGACGGCGTCCCCTGCGCCTTGAGGTCGCGCTCCAGCCTGTCGACGTCGGCCAGCGGGATGACGGGGTCGGCCGTGCCGTAGTGGCACTGGACGGGCACGCGTATGCGGTCGAGCACGTGCATGATGTCGAGCTTGAAAGCGCCGCGGGGCGACTGGTAGCTCGCGCCCAACACCGGCGGGCCGTAGAAGGCGACGACGGCGGCGACCTCCGCCGGGGCCGTCGTCGAGTAGACGAGCGCCTGGCGCGCACTGCCGCAGAAGCCGACGAGCCCCACGGGGCCGCGTTCGCAGAAGGGCTGGCGTCGCAGGTAGGCGACGGCCGCCGCCGCGTCGCGGCGCTGCAACTCGTCGAACTCCTTGCCGCCGAAATACTCGAAACGCGCGCGCGCCTGGTTGGCCGTCAGCCCCGGGTCGCGCGAGTAGGCGTCGAAGGCGAGGCCGACGAAGCCGCCCTGCGCGAGCTGCGCCGCGGTGTTGCGCGGGTCGTCGGTCACCCCCGGGTTGGGCCAGAGGACGACCACCGCGGGGTGGCGTCCGGGGGCCTTCGGCCGCGCGAGGTGGCCCCGAATCTCCGCGCCGCCGCTCCTGAAGGTGACGTCGCCCTGCACGATGTTCGGGTCGCCGAGCGCCAGGGGCTCGAGCGGCTCCGCGGGCTTCGGCGGCGGCTGTTGCTGCCGGCCCAACACGCGCGAGGCGAGCGCCGAGGCGGCCAGCGTCCTCAACGCGCCGCCGAGGAAGGAACGCCGGCCCTCGCTCACTTCGCCGCAGTCGTCCGTCAGACACATCGCGCATCACCTCCCGCCGGGCGCGGGCCCAACTCCCGGCGCTCAGACCCTCAGCGTGTCGGCGCGCCAGCCCTTGATGGCGCGCTTAATTTCGTCCGGCTTCGTGAGCCTGCCTTCGAGCACCTCGCGGACGAGCCCCTCCAGCTCTTCGTCCGGCGCGAAGCGCAGCGCGGCCGCCTGCGCGGGCGTGAGCGCCGCGGCGCGCTGCGCCAGCTCGTCGGGCAGGAGCTGGTAGTAGCGCAGGCTCTCTTCGAGCCGGATGATTCTGTCCTGCGCCTTCAGCGGGTTGAGCCGGATGAGCGCGGTCAGCACCACCAGCGCGGCCGAGACGACCGCCCACCAGCCCCTCTCCAGCCCGGGGTCGCGCACGAGCAGGACGACGGCGACGACGAAGTTCGTCATCATGACGGGGGCCGCGAAGTAGTGGAAGGGCGCGTGCCAGCGCGTGTGGTTGTCGTAATTCTGGGGGGCGTCTGCCATCTCTCTCTCCTCACTGACGATTTCAAACGGGCGCGTTCAGAGGTTGGTCGGCATCGCCGACGAAGGCCCGCGCCCGGCCGCCGTCGGCTTCGGCGGCTCGGGCGTGAAGTCCTCGCCGGGGTTGACGAAGCGGTTCAGCTCGAAGCGGTACTGCTTGTCGTAGAGCTGCCGGTAGCGCCCGCCCGCGGCGAGCAGCTCATCGTGCGTGCCGCGCTCGACTATCTCGCCCTCTTCGAGGACGAGTATCTGGTCGGCGCTGCGGATGGTCGAGAGGCGGTGCGCGATGACGAAGGTCGTGCGCCCGCGCCGGAGGGTCTGGAGCCCGTCCTGTATCATCGCCTCGCTCTCGCTGTCGAGGCTCGACGTGGCCTCGTCGAGGATCAGGATTTTCGGCTCGGCCAGAATCGCCCGCGCGATGGCGACGCGCTGCCGCTGCCCGCCCGAGAGCTTCACGCCCCGCTCGCCGACCACCGTGTCGTACCCCCCGGCGAAGCCCGCGACGAACTCACCGCAGTGCGCGACGCGCGCGGCCGCCTCCACCTGTTCGCGCGTCGCGCCCGGGCTGGCGAAGGCGATGTTGTCGGCGATGGGGC
>DASVSK010001029.1:0-1988 GCA_036388135.1 Pyrinomonadaceae bacterium
CGCGCGCTCCGAGATGTCCATCGTCACGCCGCGCATCCCGGCCGGCTCGCCGCGCGCGTCGAGGATGACGCGCGACTGCGCCTCGACGTAGACCACGCGGCTGTCCCTGTGCAGCCAGCGGAACTGGCTCGCGCCGCCCCCGCGGCTCTCGTAGATGGCGCGCGCCTCGGCGGCCGCGCGCTCGCGGTCTTCCGGGTGGACGATTGAGAGCCAGAAGTTCGGCGTGCGCAGCCACTCCTCGACCGTGTAGCCGAGCATCTGCTCGACGTGGTCGCTGACGAAGTCGATGCGCTGCGCCGCCACGTCGGGCTCGCCCCACGCCTCCCAGACCACGCCGGGGACGTGGCGGACGAGGTTCTTCAGCCGCTCGCGCTCGTGCTCGACGAGGCGCGCCAGCTCGGCCTTCTCCTCCTCGGCGCGCCTGCGCTCGGTGACGTCGCGCGCGACGGTCGAAGCGCCGACCAGCCGCCCCGAGGGGTCGCGGATGGGCGAGACGACGAGCGAGACGTCGAGCCGCGCGCCGTCGCTGCGCACGCGCACCGTCTCGGAGCGCTCGACGCGCTCGCCGCGCCTGAGCCGCCTCATCATCTCCGCGAGGTCGCCGCGCAGCTCCTCGGGGACGATGAGCGAGATGTGGCGGCCGACCGCCTCCTCGGCCGTGTAGCCGTAGACGCGCTCGGCCGCCGCGTTCCAGCTCGTGATGGTGCCGTCGAGCGTCTTGCCGATGACGGCGTCCCTCGAAGACTCGACGATGGCCGCCAGGAGCGAGCGCTCGCGCTCGGCCCTGCGCCGCTCGGTGACGTCGTGGAAGACGAGGACGACGCCCGACGTGCGGCCGCGCGCGTCGCGGATGGGCGCGCCGCTGTCGTCGATGGGCAGCTCGCGCCCGTCGCGCGCGATGAGCACCGTGTGGTTCGCCAGCCCGACCACCCTGTCCTCGCGCAGGACTTTCTCGACGGGGCTCTCGACCGTCTCGCGCGTCACCTCGTTGACTATCGGGAAGACCTCGGCGAGCGGCCGCCCGCCCGCCTCCGCGAGCGGCCAGCCGGTCAGGCGCTCGGCCACGGGGTTCATGAAGCTGACGCGCCCCTCGCCGTCCGTCGAGATGACGGCGTCGCCGATGCTCTTGAGCGTCGTCTCCAGCGACTCGCGGCTCCGGTTCGCCGCCGACTCGGCGCGCGCGCTGCGGTCGGCGAGCGCCGAGATGAAGAGCGAGACGAGGACGAAGACGCCGGTCTGTAAGAGCGCGCTGAAGCCGAGCCCGAACGCGCCGAAGGGCGGGACGAAGAAGTAGTGCGCGGCGAGCGCCGAGAGGAGGATGGAGAGGAGGCCGGGGCCGCGGCCGCCGTAGACGGCGGCGACCATCACGGCGACGAAGTACAAGACGAAGGGGACGCTGCCGCGCTCAAGCCCCGAGAGGGCGTAGAGCGCGAACATGAGGAGCGTGGCGGCCGCCGCCGACGCGAACGCCAGCCCGTAGCGCGCGGGCGGCGACTCGTTCCAGGCCTGCTTCGACTTTTGAGCGCCGAGGGGATGTGGGTCAGACATCTTTCTACCTTGGCTCGGCCGGGGCTGCGTGTTGTTGCTTTCACAAACAACCTACTGCTTTTCGCCGCGGCAAGTCAAGAATAAGAGGTCGGAGGTTAGAGGCCGGAGGCCGGAGGTCGAAGGTCGAAGGTCGGAGGTTGATAGTTACCCCGCGCGCCGCCCGCGCCGGACGTGTGCGGCCGCCGCCGGTTGCCTTTACCGGCCTCCGGCCTCTAACCTCTGACCCCATGTACCCGGCAGGCAACCTCTTCATCCCCGCGCCGCACGGCCGCCTGGAGGCCATCTGGAAGGAGCCGCGCGGCGCTGACCCGCGCGCCGTCGCTCTCGTCCTCCACCCGCACCCGCTGCACGGCGGGACGATGCACAACAAGGTGGTCTTCCGCACCGCGCGCGGGCTCGAAGACGCGGGCGTCGCCACGCTGCGCGTCAACTTCCGCGGC
>DASVSK010001030.1:0-5049 GCA_036388135.1 Pyrinomonadaceae bacterium
CTCCCAACCCTCGTCGGCGTAGACCCAGTTGTACCAGAGCCCCTTGAAGGGGTCGCCGTCGAGGACGGCGAAGGGTGCGGCGGCGGCCGACTCGCGCGCGCGCCGCCACTGCTCGGCGTGGCGCTCGACGAACCACGCGGCGGAGCGGCCGACGGGCGGCGCGCCCGAGGCGGCAAGCTCCGGCACGACCGCCGCGCCGCACTCGCGCGCGAGCGCGGCCGCGAGCGTCGTCTTCCCGACGGCGCTGGGGCCTTCAAGGCAGACGACGCGCGCCGCGCCTTCGATGAATAAGTTGGTCATACGCCTCTCACCCGCCTACTTTAAAACCCAGGTCTGCCCCCATCGTTTATGGAGCGGGCTTGATGTGACGCGCGATCTCGATGAGCGGGATAACGGTGGGGAGGATTGGGGTCGAGCGCCGACACAGAAAGACGTCTGTAAATTCACGCGGCGGCCCTAACTGTTTGTATCGCACGCCGCCCCACTGCAAGCGGCAGAACGAGGCGGGCACCAGCGAGACCCCTATGCCCGCCTCCACCAGCCCGAGGATGGTCAGCCACTCCTGCGCCTCCTGCACCACGCGCGGGCGGAATCCGGCGCGCTGGCACGCGTCCGCAATCTGGTCGTAAAGCGCGGGGGCGACGGCGCGTGGGAAATGGACGAAGGGCTCCCCCGCCAGCGCGTCGAGAGACATGCGCCGGCCCGCCGCGAGCCGGTGCCCCGGCGGGATGACCGCCACGAACTCCTCCCGCAAGACCGGCTCGCAGATGATGTCGCCGCCGTGACCGACGACTTCGCGCGCGAAGCCCACGTCGATGCTGCCGCCGGACAGCGCCGCGGCCTGCGCCGCGCTGGAGAGTTCCCGCAGACGTAACTCGACGCCCGGGTATCGCTCACGGTAGGTGCGTAGAATCTCGGGCAGCGCGGTGGTCAGGATTGACGCGGCGAACCCGATAGTCAGCTTTCCGGCCTCGCCCCGCGCGGCGCGCCTCGTCAGGTCGAGCCCCTCCTCCACCTGCGCCAGCGTCCGCCTCGCCACCTCAAGCAGAGCCTCCCCGGCGGGCGTCAGGCGGACCTGCGGCTTGCGCTCGAAGAGCGGGTGGCCGATCAGCGTCTCCATGCTCTTAATCTGCTGGCTCAGCGGCGGCTGCGCTATCCCCAGCCTCTCGGCGGCCCGCCCGAAATGTAACTCTTCGGCGACGGCCGCGAAGTAGCGCAGGTGTCGTAATTCGATGGTCTGACTCATACGTTTTATATATCACATCCTGGCTAAAGATATATTGGACATATAAGACGCGATTAGGTAGATTTTGACGCAACGGATTTGTGGGCGGGTTAAGCGCGGGACGGCTCTTCCTCAACCCGAAGCCACGTACGCAAAGACACCACCGGCCCGATATTTATCAGCACGCACTCCATCTTTACGCTTAAAATTAAGGGGGACACGCTCTTTTGAAACGGCTTCTATTCGCCGCGCTGCTCGCGGCCTTCTCTCTACAGACGACACGGGCGCAGGAGATGCGTCTGCTCCGTTACCCGACGATTCGCGGCGACGCGGTCGTCTTCACCTACGCGGGCGACCTCTGGGCGGGGAGTAGTAGGGGCGGGGCGGCCAGAAGGTTGACGACGCACGCGGGCGAGGAGCGGCGCGCCTCGCTCTCGCCGGACGGCTCCATGATCGCCTTCGTCGCCTCCTACGACGGCAACACGGACCTTTACGTGATGCCGTCCGGGGGCGGCTCTCCCCGGCGGCTGACCTTCGACCCGAACGGCGAAGGGGTTGCCGGTTGGACGCCCGACGGCAAGATCGCCTACACCTCCACGGCCGGGAGTTTCACGAACCGGCAGACGCGACTCTGGCTCGTCGACCCCGGCGGCGGGCTGCCCGTCGAGACGCCGCTCGCGGAGTTCAGTGACGGCTCTTTCTTCCCCGACGGCCGCCGCGTCGCCTACACGCGCTTCGGCGCGCACGCGCAGAACTGGCGTCGCTACCGGGGCGGGAACTTCGGGAAGATAGCCATTTACGACCTCGCGTCCAACAGCTACTCCGAGCTGCCGAACAAGGGCGAGAACTCCTGGTTCCCGATGGTGGTCGGCGACTCCGTCTACTACGCGAGCGACCGCAACCACGGCACGGTCAACCTCTACCGCCACGACCTTTCGACGAAGAAGGACACGCAGCTCACGAAGTACTCGGACGCCGACGTCAAGTGGCCGAGCACGGACGGCAAGACCATCGTCTACGAGCGCGACGGGTACCTCCACGCCTACGACATCGCCTCGGGCCGGGACGCGAAGCTGACCTTCGACGTGAAGGGCGACGAGCTGTCGGCCCGCCCCTACATGCTCAAGGTCGGCAAGTCGATAACCGCGTTCTCGCCTTCGCCGAAGGGGAACCGTATCGCCGTCGAGGCGCGGGGCGAAATCTTCGACCTCTCCGCGGACGGCGAGAGCGTCCGGAACCTGACGGCCACGCCGGGCGTGCGCGAGCAGCGCCCGCGCTGGTCTCCAGACGGCAAGACCATCGCCTACCTGAGCGACGCCACCGGAGAATTTCAGGTCTTCGCGCGGCCGGCCTCGGGCGGCGAGGCGAGACAGTTGACCGACCACGCGGGCAAGAGCATACGCAACTTCGGCTGGTCGCCCGACTCGAAGCGCCTGGCCTACCTGACGGTGGACGAAGGACTGTTCATCCTCGACGTCGAGTCGCGCCAGGCGAAGCAGGTCTCGAAGAGCGAGAACTACGGCGGGCTCTCTTACGACTGGTCGCCCGACGGCCGCTGGATAGCGTTCGCCGTCCCCGGCAAGAACGAGTTCGGCTCCATACACCTCTACGAGGTGGCGACGGGGAAGGTCACGCGCGTGACCGACGGCATGTACGACGACGGCAACGTCACCTTCGACCTGTCGGGCAAGTACCTCTACTTCACCTCGGCGCGCTCCTTCTCCCCCACGCAGGGGAGGTACGAGGCCAGCCTGAAGGTCGAGAACGCCGACCGCGTCTACCTCCTCCCGCTCTCGAAGGAGCAGAGCAACCCTCTGTTCCCGAAGGGTGACGAGGCGGAAGAGCCGCCCGCGAAGGCGGACGCCAAAGGCGAGAAGCCCGCCCCGGCGGGGCCGGAGCCCGTGAGGATAGACGTCGAGGGGCTGGCCGCGCGCGCAGTGGCGCTGCCGCTCCCGGCCGGCGCGCCCGGCATCCTGGTCGGCGCTAACAACGGAGTCCTCCACTACAGCGAGGGCAAGCTCCGCAGGTTCGACGTCGCGTCGAAGAAGACCGAGACCGTCTACGAGGGGCCGGAGCTACAGCGTATCGGCTTCAACCCGGACCGGGGCAAGCTCGTCTACTTCGTCGACGGCACGCTCGGCGTCGTCGACACGAAGCCGGGCGTGAAGCCGGGCGACGGGAAGGTGGACACGCAGGCCGTCGAGGCGTGGGTCGAGCCGGCCGCCGAGTGGCGACAGATGTTCTGGGAGGCGTGGCGCGTGGAGCGCGACGGCTTCTTCCGCGAAGACCTGTGGGGGCTCGACTGGAAGGCCGTCGGCAAACACTACGAGCAGTACCTCCCGCACGTCAGGCACCGGCAGGACTTGTACTACGTGCTCGGGATGATGATCGGCGAGCTGGGAACCTCGCACGCCTACGTCGATCCCGCGCCGGCCGAGGCGGGCTCGCCCGACCGCGCCGCGAGCGCCGCGATGCTGGGGGCCGACTACGAGAGCGACGGCCGTTGGGTGCGCTTCAAGCGCGTCTACCACGGCGTCCTCACGCACGACGCGTGGCGCGGCCCGCTCGGCGAGCCCGGCGTCAACGTGAAGGCCGGCGACTACCTCCTTGAGATCGACGGCCGGCCGGTCGGCGCGGGCGTCCACCCGAACTCGCTCCTCATCAACAAGGCGAACCGCGTCGTGACGCTGACGGTCAGCGAGCGGCCGTCGGCCGACGGGGCGCGAAAGGTTCGCGTGAGGCCGGTGGCCGGCGAGTCTCAGTTGCGTTACTACGAGTGGGTGGAGGGGAACCGGCGTAAGGTCGAGCAGCTTTCGGGCGGGCGCGTCGGCTACATCAACTACCCGGACACGGCGCGCGGCGGGCAGGTCGAGTTCATCCGCGGCTACTACGCGCAGACGGACAAGGAGGCCCTCATCCTCGACGGCCGCTTCAACTCCGGCGGCAGCCCGCAGCCGATGGTGCTGCCGACGCTCGCGCGCCGCTGGCAGACCGTGATTCTGGGGCGTCACCCGTTTCTCAGCGGCTCCGAGATGCGCGCCGTCAACGGCCCGAAGGCGATGCTGATAAACGGCTACGCCGGCTCGGGCGGAGACCTGACGCCCTGGATGTTCCGCGACATGGGCATCGGCGCGCTCATCGGCACGCGGACGATGGGCGCGCTCGTGGGCATCGCCGAGTTCCGGGATTTGATGGACGGCAGCTCGATCAGCGCGCCCGGCTACACGCGGTTCGACCCGAAGACGGGCGAGTGGATCGCGGAGAACAAGGGGATAAGCCCGGACGTAGAGGTCGACGCCAGACCCGACCTCGTCGCGCAGGGGCGCGACCCGCAGTTGGAGGCGGCCGTCGAGCACCTGCTCGGCGAGCTGAAGAAGAACCCGCCGTCGGTGACCCCGCCGAAACTGCCGCCGCCGCCGGGGTCGCGGCGCTAGCACCCCGACGCGCGGACATGTTTTAAGGTCGTCGCGGCCTGTAAAGGCGTCGACAGTTTTCCGCGGTTGAAGAAGCCTTCGGCCGCCCGGCGAAGGATGCCGGGCGGCCGAACGTCTTTCTACCTCGCGAGACTCTTACATTTAACTCACGAAACTGACGCACGCCCCGCCTGCCTCGCCCGTTGTCCGAGATGGGACAGAAGCCCCGCCGGCCTTCGACGAAGATGTCCGTTCAGACAGGTTTACGCTAAACCGACGGCGGAGGATAACCCCTCCGCTATATCTATGCGGGGCCGCCGTAGCCGCCGGGGCTCGGGGCATGACCGGCGTTCGGCCGCGGGAGGGCATTTTGATTAAGGCAGTAATCTTTGATGTGGACGGGACGCTGGT
>DASVSK010001031.1:0-1512 GCA_036388135.1 Pyrinomonadaceae bacterium
GCGCGGCCTCCACGTCAACTCGAACCGGCCGCTCGGCAAGTACGCCGTCCCGACCACGGTGAAGGTCGACGCGCCGCGGGGGTTTCGCGTCACGCCCGTCACTTACCCGCGCGGCACGGTGCGCACCTTCCGCTTCGGCGGCGCGGCGGCGGATCGCCTCGCGGTCTACGAGGGGCTCACCATCTTCCGCTTCAACGTGAGCGTCCCGGCGGGGCATGAGCTGGGCGTGGCGCGCTTGCGCGTCAACGTCCGCTTCCAGAGCTGCAACGACGAGGTCTGCTTCCCGCCCGCGACGCGCCAACTGGTGCTGCCCATCGCCGTCGTCGACCGCAGCGCGCAGTCCAACCGCATCAACGGCCGTTACTTCGGCGGCGGCCGCCGCAGACGTTGAGGATTGACTTATCGGTTCGTCGGTCATTGAAGAAATGACCCGATGAACCGATGAACAGATCGTCAATCCTTCATCCCGATGACGGACATGAGCCTGCCGGTGCGGCCGTGGAGCTTGCGGTCGCGGCGGTAGGAGAAGAAGAGGTCGGGGCGGCACATCGTGCAGAGCGGGAGCAGGTGGACTCTCTCGGGCGCGACGCCCGACGCGACGAGCTGACGCCGGTTCGCCTCGTGCAGGTCGACGAGCGCGTGCCCCTCGCGCGTGGGCGCGAAGAGCGAGTCGTCGTCGCCGAACTCCCCGCGGAAGGCTTCGACGACATCGCGGCCGACCTCGTAGCAGCAGCCGAGCGCGGCGGGGCCGACGGCGGCGCGCACGTCCGCGGGGTCTGTGCCGAACTCCTCGCGCATGCGCGCGAGCGCGTGTTTGACTATCCCGGCGAGCGTCCCGCGCCATCCGGCGTGAACCGCGGCGCACGCGCCCGCGCGCGGGTCGCCGAGGAGGACGGGGACGCAGTCGGCGGTCTTGACGCCGAGCAGCACGCCCTTCAGGTTCGTCGCCAGCGCGTCGCAGCGCTCGTCCTCGGAGCGCGGGTCTTCCGCGGAGCGCACGACGCGTAAGTCGCTGCCGTGAACCTGCCAGCAGGCGGCGAGCTTCCACCCGACGCCGACGGCGGAGAGGAAGCGGCGGCGGTTCTCAAGGATGTTCTCCGCCGCGTCCTGGTCGAAGCCCGCGAGGTTGAGCGAGCCCTCGGGGAACGGGCTGGTGCCCCCGCCGCGCGTCGAGAAGGCGTTGGCGAACCCCTCGCGTTCGAGCGGCTCGCAGGCGAGCGCGCGCACGCCGCCCGCGCCGTCGCGCCAGCGGAAGCCGGCGCGCCCCATTTCGGTTTCAGCCGTGATCGTCTCCATCGGGATAGACATTATCGAAATCCGCCGCGTGCGTGAAGTGCTCGCGCGCACGCCGCGCTTCCGCGAGCGCGTCTTCACCGAGCGGGAGCGCGCCTACTGCGACTCGCGCGGCGCGGCCGCGGCGGCGCAGCACTACGCCGCGCGCTTCGCCGCCAAGGAGGCGGCCTTCAAGGCGCTCCGCACGGGCTGGCGCGACGGCCTCTCCTGGCACCACGT
>DASVSK010001032.1:0-3102 GCA_036388135.1 Pyrinomonadaceae bacterium
GGTGACGCGCCCGCCGACGGTGTAGTTGAGCGGCGCGGCCGTGAAGTCGGCCGCCTGATCCGCGCCGAGGCCGGCGAAAGACTTCGACTTCGGGCTGAAGTCGTAGCCCGGCTTCGAGGGCGTGACCGTGTAGTCGCCGCCCGCGGGCAGGTTCGTGAAGCCGTAGTTGCCGGAGGCGTCGGTCGTCGCCGTGGCCGACTGCGAGCCGGAGAGTGCGACGGCGACGCCCGGCATCGGCTGCCCGTCGGCGCGCGCCACCCGCCCCGTAATCCTGTGCCGGTTCAGCGTCCCCGCGAAGTCCGCCGTCTTGTTCGAGAGCGGGTCGGTGAAACTCAGGTGCTGCGGCGCGAAAGTGTGGTGCTGCTTTGAAGGCGTGACCGTGTATGTCCCCTCGGACGAAACGATGAAGGAGTAAGCGCCGCCGGCGTCGGTCGTCGTCGTGGCGCTACGCGAGCCGGAGAGTGTGACGGTGACGCCCGACATTGGCACGCCGCCGGAGGTGACGTTCCCGCCGACGGTGTAGCTCGACGGCGTGACGACGAAGGCGGCGCTCTGGTCGGTGCCGAGGTCGTTGAAAGTCCGCGTCGCGGGACCGAAGCCGTAGCCCGACTTCGAGGGCGTGACGGCGTAGTTGCCGCCCGCGGGCAGATTCGTGAAGCTGTAATCGCCGTTGACGTCAGTCGTCGCCGAGCCCACCTGCGAGCCTGTGAGCGCCACCGCGACGCCGGCCAACGCGCGCCCGTCGGCGCGCGCGACGCGCCCGCTTATCTTGTGGCGGTTGAGCGAGGCGGCGAAGTCGGCCGCGCGGTCGGTGATGGGGTTGGCGAAGCTGAGGCTCTGCGGCGCGAAGGTGTAATGCTGCTTTGAAGGCGTGACCGTGTACGCGCCTTCGGACGAGACGGTGAAGGAGTAAGTGCCGTTCGCGTCGGTCGTCGCCGTCGCGCCGCGCGAGCCGGAGAGCGTCACCACGACGCCGGACACACCCACGCCGCCGGAGGTGACGCGCCCGCCGACGTTGAAGTTGAGCGGCGCGACGACGAAGGCGGCGCTCTGGTCGGTGCCGAGGTTGTTGAAAGTCCGCGCCGCGGGGCCGAAGCCGTAGCCAGCGCGGGAGGGCGTGACCGTGTAGTCGCCGCCCGCGGGGAGGTTCGTAAAGCCGTAGTTGCCGGCGGCGTCGGTCGTCGCCGTGGCCGACTGCGAGCCGGAGAGTGCGACGGCGACGCCCGGCATCGGCTGCCCGTCGGCGCGAGCGACGCGCCCCGTAATCCTGTGCCGGTTGAGCGTCGCCGCGAAGTCCGCCGTCCGGTCGGAGCCGAGGGCGTTAACGGTCGTGGCGGCCGGGGCGAACGTGTAATGCTGCTTCGAGGTCGTGACGGTGTAGTTACCGTTGACGGGGAGACTGAGGGAGTAAGCGCCGGAGGCGTCGGTCGTCGCCGTCGCCGACTGCGAGCCCGTGACGTTGACGTTGACGCCCGGTAGCCCCGCGCCGCCCGAGGTGACGCGCCCGCCGAGCTTGAAGCTGGTCGGTATCCCCGTGAAGACGCTGCCCTGGTCGGACGTGAGGTTGCCGAAGCTCTTCGAGGCGGGGCTGAACGTGTAGCCGACGGTCGGCCCGGGCGCGACCGTGTAGCTGCCGCCGCGGGGCAGGTCGGTGAACAGGAAGAAGCCCTGCGGGTTGGTCGTGACCGTGGCGGCCTTCGACCCGGTGAGCGCGACGCCGACGCCGGCCAGGGGCAGGCCGTTCGCGCTCACCTGCCCGCCGATGGTGTAGAAGAGCGGCGTGGCGGAGAAGCCGAGGTAGGTGTCGGCGCTCAGGTCGTTGACGGACTGCGAGGCGGGCGCGAAGGTGTGGCGCGTGCCGGAGGCCGTGACGGTGTAGCTCGCGCCGGCCGGGAGCGCGTTGAAGTAGTAAGCGCCGGTGGAGTCGGTCGTCGTCGTGGCGCTGCGCGCGCCCGAGAGTGTGACGGTGATGCCGGGGACGACGCGCGCGGCCTCGTCGTGGATGCGGCCGACGATCTGGTGACGGTTGAGCGCCGCGCTGAAGTTGACGGTGCGCGCGCCGGCCGGGGCGTCGACCGTCTGCCGGGGGGCCGCGAAGGTGTAGAGCCGCTTCGAGGCCGCGACGCTGTAGACGCCGCCCGTCGGCAGCCCGCGGAAGCGGTAACGCCCGTCCGCGTCCGTCGCGGTCGAAACCGTCTGCGAGCCCGTGAGCGCGACGGCGACGCCCGAAAGGGGCGCGCCCGCCTCGTCGGTCGCGCGGCCTTCGAGCGTGAAGGTCGGTTGTGGGTTCGACGCGAGGTAGGCGGCGAGCGCGGCGCGCGCGTTCGTGACGCACGTCGCGTCGGTGCCGCAGCGCAGGATGCGGTCGGCCCAGTAGAAGTGCGCGGCCGGGTCGGGGTCGCGGCCGAGCGCCGCCAGGAAACGCGCGGTCACGTGGCGGACGGGGTCGTCGTCGGGCGTCGCGGCGTTGAAGACGCGCGTCACTGGCGACTGCGAGATGATCTCGGGGCAGGCCGCGTTGACGGCGACGAAGCGCGAGGTCTCCGGGTCGGCGAGGACGTGCGTGACGCCGTCGGCGCACTCGACGCGAGAGAGGATGGCGCTGCCGACGCCGACGAAGCTGACGGCCGCGGCGGAGTTCGTGCTCCAGCCGAAGCGCCCGTCCTCGACGAGCGCGCCGCGCAGCCCGGCCAGGTAGAGTCCCGAGGTGCGGAGGTTCGAGACGTTCATCCGCAGCATCGAGACGTAGAGCAGGTCGATGGGCGCGCTCTCGGGCTGGAAGCGCGAGGGGCTGCTGGAGATGGCGCTCAAGGCCCCCTCGTCGAAGAAGATGCGGCGGAAGACGGCCTCGCGCCGCGGGCTCTCGGCGTCGACCGCCGCGGCGTTCCCGACGTTGATCCAAGAGTAGGGCGCGCTAAGCATCTTGCCGAACAGCTCGGGGCGCTGCCCGTAGTCGGCGAAGATTACGTCGGAGACGGCGACGCCCTTCCACTCGATGTTCTGCACGACCGAGGAGTAAGTCCCGCTGCTCGTCGCGCACCCGAGGAAGACGCTGCGCTCCACCTTCAGGGAGCTGCGCCGCGCCATCAACATCGCGCCGTC
>DASVSK010001033.1:0-6637 GCA_036388135.1 Pyrinomonadaceae bacterium
ACGCGAGCGGCCCCCGTGAGGGCCGGCCGAGCCGACAGGGAAGTGCCGGCCCCAGGGTAGCCCCTCGACACTCAGACAATCCAGCAGACAATTAAAAGTAGGCCCCCGAGCCGAGTTTAGACAATCGAGGTTAGACCGGAAAACTATGAGCAGAGTCTTTTATGCAGCCCTCCTGGCCGTCGCGCTCGCCGGCGCGGCCGCGGCACAGACGCAGCGCGGCACCGCCGCCGCCCCCGCGCAGACGAGGCCCGTCCCGACCAGGCCGGCGCAGACTCCCGCCGCCAGACCCACGCCGACGCCCGCGACCCGGCCCGCGACCCAGACGCCGCCCGCCGCGGCGACCGCGGTGCAGCCGACCACGGCGGCCGCGATGGCCGACGCCTGCGGGTGCGAGGCCGGCCCGCTGCCCGAGGTGCTCGGCTCCGTCAACGGCGTCAAGATCACGCGCGGCGACCTCAGCTCGCAGGCGCAGCAGCGCGTGGCGCAGCTCCAGCAGGAGGTCGTCGAGGCGCGCAGGCGCGAGCTAGACCTGCAAATCAACAGCATCCTGCTCGAAGCCGAGGCGAAGAAGCGCGGCGTGTCGACCGCCAAGCTGCTCGAAGCCGAGATCATCGCCAAGTCTCCCGCGCCGACCGACGCCGAGGCGCAAGCCTACTTCGAGCAGAACAAGTCGCGCATCGAGCAGCAGGCGGGGCGGGGTGTCACCTTCGCCGAGCTGAAAAACAACCTCGTCGCCTTCCTGCGCGACCAGCGCCAGCAGGAGCGCGCCAAGCAGTTCGCCGATACCCTGCGCGCCGCCGCCCAGGTCAAAAAGGTGGTCGAGGCCGCGACGCCGCCCGCCAACGCGGCCGACCGCGCGCGCGTCCTCGCCACCGTCAACGGCAGGAACATCACCTCGGCCGACGTCGAAGACAGCATCCTCCCGCTCGTCGCCAGCGTGCAGGAGCAGGTCTACTTCATCCGCAAGAGCGACGTCGACATGAAGATCAACGACATCCTGCTCAACCAGGAGGCGCAGAAGCGCGGCGTGACGGCGCGCGCCGTGCTCGACGCCGAGATCACCGCCAAGTCGCCCACCGTCACGGAGGCGCAGGCGCTCGACTTCTACAACAAGAACAAGGCGCGCATCAACGGCGAGTACGCGCAGGTCAAGCCCCAGATCATGGAGTACCTCCAGGGACAGGAGCAGCAGCGGCTCGAAGGCGCGTTCGTCCAGCAGTTGCGCGGCGGCGCGAGCGTGCAGACGTTCCTCACGCCGCCGCCGCAGCCCGTCTTCCAGGTGGCGACCGACGACCAGCCGGCCAAGGGCAACCCGAACGCCGTCGTCACCGTCGTCGAGTTCACCGACTACCAGTGCCCGACCTGCGCGGCGGCGCAGCCGGTGCTTGAGCGCCTGCTGACCGAGTACGGCGACCGCCTCCGGCTCGTCGTGCGCGACTTCCCGCTCGAAATGCACGCCGAGGCGCGCAAGGCCGCCGAGGCGGCCGAGGCCGCGCGCGAGCAGGGCAAGTACTGGGACTTCGCCAACATCCTCTTCCGCAACCAGTCGGCGCTCAAGCCCGAGCAGCTCAAGCAGTACGCGCAGGTGCTCGGGCTCGACCGCACGAAGTTCGACGCGGCGCTCGACTCCGGCAAGTTCTCCGACAAGGTCGAGCGCGACATCCTCGACGGGCAGCGCTTCGGCATCACCGGCACCCCCACCTTCTTCGTCAACGGCCGGCGCACCAGGGACATCACCTACGAGGCGCTGAAGGCCGCCATCGAGGCCGCGCTCAAGCCGGCGCGCTAACTGAAGGCGAAAGGCGAAGGGCGAAGGGGGACAGTTCGGCGCGGAGCGCCGTCCTAACTTTCGCCCTTCGCCCTTCGCCCTTCGCCTTTTCTTCTGCCCTTCGCCTCTCACGCGAGCCTCCCTCGCGGTCGGGCCTCCGCCCCGTCCGAAAAAACGGACTTATTATGAAGAGACATTCCAACCGGCCCCCGCCCCGCGCGTCTAACACCCGTCCCCCGCCGACCGTCCCCGAACGCACGGAACTTTTACCCCTCCCGCCGCGAATAGAGAGGTTGAACCGGCCGCCGCGCCCGGTTTTAGGCGGAAGTTCGGGAACAATCCGCGACGCCGCGGCGTAAAACGACTGTCACCACGGCGGGTTCCAGTAGCCCCCTTCCCGTCTCAGACAATCTTATTTTGTAACGAACGCCGCGAGCCGAGCGTCTTTTAGACCCGTGAGGAACCAACCGATGAGAACACTCCTGACCCTTCTGGCGCTCGCGCTGGCCCTCGCGGGCCTCTCGCCCGCCCAACGCGTCGCCGGGGCCGCCGCCCAGGCCAACGACCCCGGCATCACCGCCAACGGCGTCATCGGCGAGGTGGTCGCCGTCGACCAGAACGCCAAGCAGTTGTTCGTCAAGACGGACGCGGGTTCGGTCGTCGTCGTCGCCGTCGCCGACAACTCGCGCATCCTGCGCAACCCGCCGGGCGAGCAGCGCGTCGACAAGGCCACGCCGATGACGCTGGCCGAGATAACCGCGGGCGACCGCGTCTTCGCGCGCGGCTCCATCTCGGACGACCGCAAGACCGTCACCGGCCGCATCCTCATCATCAACACCAAGGCCGACATCGAGAAGAAGCGCGAGACGGAGCGCGCCGAGTGGCAGCGCCGCGGCATCACCGGCGTCGTCTCGGCCGTCAACCCCGAGGCGAAGGAGATCACCATCTCAACGCGCACGCCCGAGGGGCCGAAGCCGGTGGTCATCCCGGCGAGCGGCGAGGCCGTCAAGCTGCGCCGCTACGCGCCCGACTCGATCAAGTTCGCCGACGCCAAGCCCTCCACGTTCGAGGAGGTGAAGGTCGGCGACCAGCTCCGCGCCAAAGGCGAGCGGAGCGCGGACGGCGCTCGCTTCACGGCCGAAGAGGTCGTCACCGGCACGTTCCGCACCGCGCTCGGCACCGTCAAGGCGGTCGACGCGGCGAAGAACGAAATCACCATCCAGCAGGCGCAGGACAACAAGCCGCTCACCATCGTCGTCCGCCCCGACTCCGTGCTCAAACAGATTCCCGCCGACTTCGCCGCAATGATGGGCGGCGGCCCGGGCGGCCCCGGCGGCGCGGCCGCCCCTCCGGCCGGCGGCCCCGCCCCGGCCGGGGGCGAGCGCCGCGTCGTGGTGCAGGCCCCGCCGGGCGGCGGCACGCCCCCCGCGGGCGGGCAGCAGGGCGGCCCCGGCGGCGCGCCCGGCCAGGGCGGCCCGCGCCGCGTGATGATGGGCGGCGGCGACATGGTTCAGCAGATGATGGAGCGCATGCCCACGGTCGCGCTCGCCGACCTGAAGCCCGGCGCGATGATCGTCGTCTCAAGCACGGTCGGCGCGGACCCGACGCGCGTGACGGCCATCCAGCTCGTCGCGGGCGTCGAGCCGCTCGTCGCCATGATGTCGCGGCGGCCCGGCGGCGCGGGCGGGGGCGGCGGTGGCATGCCCGGCATGGGCGCGGCGGGCGGCGGCGTCAACTTCGGCTTCGGCATCGGCCAACCGTAACGGAATAGGCGTCGGGCCTCCGGCCGCTCCCCTCCAGAGGCCCGACGCCCGGAACCCAGGACTCTCTTGCTTCCTCCTTCAGTCAAAGGCAACGACCATGAAAGTATCTCTTAAGACAGTCGGGCGCGGGCTCGGCTTGTTGCTCGCCACGGTGTTGTGCGCGGGCGGGGCGCTGGCGCAGCAGGCGGCGGGCACGCTGAGCGGGCAGGTCTCGGACGAGTTCGGCGGCGTCATCGTCGGCGCGTCCGTCATCGTGACGGACGCCGCGGGCAAGGCCAAGACCGTCGTCACCGCGAGCGACGGCGCGTTCACGGTCGCGGGGCTCGCGCCCGGGCGTCACAGCGTACGCGTCTTCACCACCGGCTTCGCGCCCTACGAGAACCCCGAGGTGGACGTCAAGCCCGGGCGCAACGAGCTGCCGCAGATCACGCTCGGCGTCTCGCTGGAGAGGGAGGAGGTGACGGTCGCCTCCGAGGGACCTCTGAGCGTGGACACGGCCAGCGCCGGGGCCATCGTCCTCAAGGGCAAAGACCTCGAAACGCTGCCCGAGGACCCGGACGAGCTGGCGGCGGCGCTGTCGGCGCTGGCGGGCCCGGCGGCCGGCCCCAACGGCGGGCAGATCACCATCGACGGCTTCGAGGGCGGGCGCATCCCCTCGCGCGACTCCATCCGCGAGGTGCGCGTCAACGACAACCCGCTCTCGGCCGAGAACGACCGCCCCGGCTTCGGCGGCATCTCCATCCTCACCAAGCCGGGCACCGAGAAGCTGCGCGGCAGCTTCGGGATGACCTTCAACGACGAGAGCATGAACTCGCGCAACCCGTTCCTCCGGCAGGAGAAGCGCCCGCCGTTCCAGTTCCGCCAGTACAGCGGCAACCTCTCGGGCTCCATCGTCCCGAAGAAGTCCTCCTTCTTCGTCGACTTCAACCGCGGCGAGACCGACGACAACGACCTCGTCAACGGCTTCGTGCTCGACCCGGTGACGGGCGGGGCCGCCCCCTTCAACCTGGCGGTGCTGACGCCCCGGCGCAACTTCAACATCAGCCCGCGCGTCGACTACGCCATCAACGACAGCAACACGCTGGTCGCGCGCTATCACTTCTTCCGCAACAGCGACCTGAACCAGGGCGTCTCGCAGTACTCGCTGCCCGAGCGCGCCTTCGACCAGAACTTCAGCTCGCACAACCTGCAACTGACCGAGACGGCCGTCCTCAACAAGACGACCATCAACGAGACGCGCTTCCAGTTCATACGCAACCGCACCGAGCAGGACGCGCTCAGCGCCGGGCTCGCCATCAACGTCTTCGACGCCTTCTCCTCGGGCGGCGCGACCGTCGGCGACTCCTTCAACGAGAGCACGCGCTGGGAGGTGACCAACACGACGACGCAGGCGCGCGGCGCGCACTCGGTCAAGTTCGGCGCGCGGCTGCGCGGCATCCGCCTCTCGGACTTCTCCCAGAACAACTTCAACGGGACGTTCACCTTCAGCTCGCTCGAACAGTACCGCGCGGCGCTCGCCGGGCAGGCCGTCGCGACGCAGTTCTCCATCGCCGGCGGCGAGCCGCTGGCCGAGATCAGCCAGGTGGACTTCGGCGGCTTCGTCCAGGACGACTGGAAGGTGCGCCCCAACCTGACGGTCGGCGCGGGGCTGCGCTACGAGCGGCAGTCGAACATCCAGAGCAACCTCAACTTCGCCCCGCGCGTCTACCTCGCCTGGTCGCCCGACGGCGGCGGGCAGCAGCCGGCGAAGACCGTCATCCGCCTCGGCTTCGGCCTCTTCTACGACCGCATCGGCGAGAACTTCTCGCTCCAGTCGCTCCGCTTCAACGGCGTCAACCAGCAGCAGTTCATCGTCGCCCCGCCGCTGACCGACGACCAGATCAAGGGGCTCCCCATCAGCGCCGACCAGGTGGAGGCCGAGCTGACGCGCGCGCAGCTCGCGCGCTCCGTGCTCGCGCAGTTCAACGGCGCGCCGCCGACGGCCGAGCAGTTGGCCGCCTTCAGCGTGACGCAGACGACGCGGCAGCTCGCCGCGGACGCGACCGCGCCCTACTCCTACATCAGCGGCCTCATCGTGACGCGCCAGCTCACGAAGACCTCCACCGTCAACGTCTTCTTCTCGACCTACGACACGCGCCACGTGCTGCGCTCGCGCAACGTCAACGCGCCGCTCGACGGCGTCCGCCCGCGCCCCGACCTCGGCAACGTCTTCCTGTATGAGACGTCGGCGACGCAGAGCATGAAGCAGCTCAACGTGAGCCTGAGCAAGCAGTTCATGCCCGGCGTCTCGCTCACGGCCAACTACACGCTCGGCAAGGCGCAGTCGGACGCCGACTTCGGCGGCTTCCCGATGAACCAGTACGACCTCTCGGGCGAGTACGGCCGCACGTCCTTCGACACGCGCCACCGCTTCATCCTCTTCGGCTCGCTCGGCATCCCCAAGCTGAAGCTCTCGCTCAACCCGATGATCATCGCCAACACGGGCCGCCCCTTCAACATCATCACGGGTAACGACGACAACGGCGACGGCATCATCAACGACCGCCCGGCCTTCGCCGACGGGCAGACCCCGGCCGCCGACCTCGTCGAGACCCGCTGGGGCAACTTCGACCTCCGTCCCAAGCCGGGCCAGACCATCATCCCGCGCAACCACGGCGAGGGCCCCGGCTTCTTCTCCGTCAACCTGAGGGTCGGCCGCTCGTTCGCCTTCGGCGACACCGAGGCTTCGAGGGCCGCGGCGGCGCGCGCCCAGCAGCAGCGCGAGCAGCAGCGGCAGGCCCAAGGCGGCAACCGCGGCGGCGGCAACCGCGGCGGCGGGCCGGGAGGCCCCGGCGGCGGCCCGCGCGGCGGCGGCCCTGGGATGCAGGGCGGCATGGCCGGCGGCCCCATGATGATTATGATGGGCGCGCCCGGCGGCGGCGGCGGGGAGGGGAAGCGCTACACGCTCAACTTCTCGCTCAACTTCATCAACCTGCTCAACCGGACGAACTTCAGCCAGCCCGTCGGCAACCTCCGCTCGAACAACTTCGGCGAGTCGCTCTTCTCGGCCGGCGGCTTCGGCGGCTTCGGCGGCAACCAGGCCGCGGGCAACCGTCGCGTCCAGGCG
>DASVSK010001034.1:0-1893 GCA_036388135.1 Pyrinomonadaceae bacterium
CAGAGGAGGGTACTCGCGCGCACGCCCCCCGACGCTTTCGTCGGCCGCGGCGAGCAGTTGCGCGAGCTGACCGCGCTCGGCTCGCCGAAGGGCGGGCAGCAGGGCGTCCTCCTCTTCGCCGCCCCGCAGTCGGGCACCTCCGAACTCCTCCGCCAGTCCTTCGACGAGCTGTTCCGGCAGCGCGGCGGCCCCGCCCCCGTCTACTTCGCCTTCTCGGGCTCCGACGCCGCGACCACCGCCGCCGCGCGCCGCTTCCTCCAGACCTTTCTCACGCAGGCCGTCGCGCACCGCCGGGACGACCCGGCGCTCGTCTCGGCCGCGCCGACCCTGCGCACGCTGCTCGAACTCGCCGCGCCGCAGGACTACGAGTGGGTCGAGCGGCTCATACAGGACTTCGAGCGCGCGCAGGGCGAGGGCGACGAGCGCGCCCTCGTCCGCCTGTGCCTGGGCGCGCCGCAGCAGGCCGCCGCGAGGGGCGTCCGCACCGTCGTCCTTTTCGACGACGTGCACCTCGCCGAGCGCCTGCGGGGCGAGGTCGCGCTGGCCCCCGCCGTGGCGCAGGCCGCCGCGCTGTCGGGCGTGCCCTTCGTCATCGCCGGGTCGCGCCGCAGGCTGCTCGACCTGCTCAACGGCTCCGCACAGCTTCCGGGGCTCGACGGCTTCCGGCGGCTGCACGTCGACCGCCTCAAGGAGTCGGACGCGCGCTCCCTCGTCGAGGGGCTCGCGCGGCGTCTCGGCGTCGCTGTCGCCGAAGAGACGCGCGACCTCCTCGTGCAGCAGCTCGAAGCGAGCCCCTATCTCATCGGCGCGCTCTTCGACGCCGCGCACGCCGCCGGGACGCCGCTCACGAGCTTCCGCGACTTCCAGAGCCTCTACGTCGACGAGCTTCTGGGCGGCCGCATCCAGCGCCGCTACAACTCCGTGCTCGAAGAGGTCGCGCCCTCGCTGGGCCTGAGGCGCAGCCTGCTGCGCGTGCTCTACGAGTCGGTGTCGGGCGCGGGGGGGAAGGCGCCGGCCGAGGCGTGGATGAAACGCCTGGGCGCGGACGCCGCCGAGTTCGAGCGCGTGATGCGCCTGCTCCACATGCACGAGCTGGCGAGCTTCCACGCCACCTACGTCGAGACGACCCCGACCACCGCGTGGCGCGACTTTATAGAAGTGAGCTACCGGCTACAGGTCGCCGCCGAGCCGCGCGCGCTCGTCGTCGCCGACACGCTCGTCGAGACCCTCAAGCGCGCGCCGCGGACGATGGCGCGCCACTACCGGCGCGAGTCGGCGCTCAAGCTGGTAGAGCTGATGCGCGGCTTCAACTTCGAGCGCGTGCCCGCGAGCCTCCTGCACTACGACCGCTACGCGCGCATGTACCGCGGGCTGCCGCGCGAGGAGGCGGCGTCGGCGCTCGACTCGGAGTCCGACACGCTCCAGCTCCCGCAGGTCGTCCACGCCGCGAGCTGCGCCTCGTTCCACCCGCCGATTCGTCAGTTCTGCGACGAGGAGCGCTGCTCGGTGGCGCACGGGTTCGAGTCGGGCGAGTACGCCGAGGCGGGCGAGGTCGTCTGGATCGCGGCCGAGGTCGAGTCGAAGCTCGAAGCGGGGCGCGCGCTGACGGGGCTGTGGCTCGACCGCCTGGAGCAGGTCGCGCAGTCGTGCGGCTTCGAGCGCGTGCGCTTCTGGCTCGTCTCGCGCGAGGGGTTCTCGGCCGAGGCGTCGGAGCTGATGGGCGAGCGCGCGGCGTTCAGCTCCTGCGGCGAACAGCTCGAACTCCTGACGGCGCGGCTCGCGGGCGCGGCCGCCGGGGCGGGCGTCTCCGTCGAGTCGGCCGACGAGTTCGCCATCGAGCTGCCGATGAGCGAAGACACCGAGCTGATCGCGGCGCACACGGTCGAGCAGATC
>DASVSK010001035.1:0-1510 GCA_036388135.1 Pyrinomonadaceae bacterium
CCCCCCCGCCCCCGCGTTTAAGCCCTCCCACGCCGCACGCCGTCCGCGCGCGGGCCTCCCGGGCGGCTGCCGCGCGTTGACATCGCCAACTTCCGGGCATACCGTACACAGCCGTCCCGGCTTTATCCGGCCGAAGAGGAAGCCCTTTCGGCCTTCCTCGACAAGCCTTTCGTTCTACTTAAAATCTCAGGAGGTTCAGTAAGAATGGGATTCTTCTCCAAACTCAAGAAGGTCGTCGCGGGCGTGGACAAGGGCGCGGCGATAGCCGCGAGCGTGCTGCCGGGCAAGGCCGGCCAGGTCGCGGGCGGCGTGGCGCAGGCGTCGGGCGTCGTCACGGCGGTCGTCCAGCAGATTCAGTCGAAGTCCGGCTCCGAGCTCCCGCCCGAGGAGGCGCAGAAGCAGGCGACGCTCGCCACGGCCGTCGCCGTCGACGACCACGAGGAGCGCGTGAAGGCCCTGGAGGCCGAGCTGGCCGCGCTCCGTGCGGCCTCCGCCGCGCAGGGCGGACAGACGGCGCAATCCGGCCAGCAGTCCGGCGCGGGACAGACGGGACAGACGGGCCAGTCGGGCGCTTCAGGCCGGTCGGGCGCGTCGGGCGGTTCGGGCGGCTCAGGCCAATCGGGACAGTCCGGTCAGACGGGTCAATCGGGGTCTTCAGGCGGCTCGGGCCAATCGTAGAAGGCGGGCCGGCGTCGTCGTCGGGGTCGCGGCCTGCGTGCGGGTCGCGCCCCGGCCGGCGGGCGTAAACCGTTGATTACCAACAAAAAACTCGCCCCCGGCCGGGCGAGCCGGGGGGCGGCCGCCCGCATCTAAGTACGGGGCCGGGTTTGCATCCTTCGGAGAAATAGAGAATAGTAGAAAAAGGATAACAAACGGTCGCGCATGTTCGTTCGCGTCACGCCGCCGCGGTTCGGGGCGTGAATCCCGGCCGGTCAGGGCGCGGCATTTTTTTAACAGAGGAAAGTTTAATGACGAAGAATTTAGTCGTGGTCGAGTCGCCCGCGAAGGCGAAGACGATAGGCAAATATCTGGGGCCGGACTACCGCGTGATGGCCTCCATCGGCCACATCAAGGACTTGCCGTCGAAGGGGCTGGGCGTCGACGTCCAGAACAATTTCGAGCCGACCTACGAGGTCATCCCCGACACGAAGAAGCGCAACAACAAGAAGACCGTCTCCGAATTGAAGAAGGCCGCGCGTGAAGCGGACGCCATCTTCCTCGCGGCCGACCCCGACCGCGAAGGCGAAGCTATTTGCCAGCACCTCGCCGAAGAGATCGTGCCGAAGCGCCCCAAGAAGCCGCACTTCCGCGTGATGTTCAACGAGATCACGAAGCGCGCCGTGCAGGAAGCGTTCAAAGACCCGAAGCAGATCGACGAGAACCTCGTGGATGCCCAACAGGCGCGCCGCGTGCTCGACCGTCTCGTCGGCTACAAAGTTTCGCCGCTCCTGTGCCGCACGGTGGGCGGGCGCTTGAGCGCGGGACGCGTCCAGTCGGTCGCGCTGCGCAT
>DASVSK010001036.1:0-6570 GCA_036388135.1 Pyrinomonadaceae bacterium
GGATTTGATTTGCTCGCTGCTGATTTTTACATCGGGTGAAAACCTTCTCAGTTCTCTTCGCACTACATCAAGAACCGCATCACTGAGAAGTATTGCCCCCAAAAAGAATCTGCTTAGAGCCTGCTGTTGGGTATGAAACTCACCCAGGGCGGATCGCAGCCATCCTTCCCGCGTCAAATGATAAAGCAACTCAATATCATTCGACTTTTTATGGTTTAACTGAGAAAAATTAATTTCGAGTACTAGCTCATGAGCAATCGGCTTGGCAAATGTAACTTTGTAGATTCGCCAAATTTCGGCATTGGTTAGTATTACCCAGTCAGTACCCTGATTAGCCGAATAATCAACGGCCTGTTTTGTGTGAGCATCCTTCAGTTCGGAACCGATTGCCTTGACCTCAATCAAAAACTCAATGACACCATCAAGCTTGATTGCAAGGTCACACCAAGTTCCGCGGATGGAAGTTTCCGAGGTGATTTCGGAATACTTGTCGTAACCGAAGACCTCGGAAAGCATGTCAGTCACAATTATTACTGTGTCAGATTCGCCAACATCGCGAGATTTCGCAGACGCGACTATCGGCTGGAAACGCTTTATTCCAGAAGCAATCCTTTCTGCAACCTTGTTCGGAACGGCTGGCATATAAGGTCTCCTTCAATTTAAAGAGTGCCAAAGCTTGCATCCAAAGCTGCGACCAATTCGTTGACCGTGTCCTTCGTCGAGTTGAGCATGAGGCCGGTGCGGATGACGTTGCCGTAGAGGCCGCCTTTGCCGATGAGGACGCCGCGGCGCTTGGTCTCCTCGAAGACTTTGAGGACGGACTGCGGGTCGGGCTCTTTGGTGTCGCGGTCTTTGACGAGTTCGAGCGCCTGCATGAGGCCGAGGCCGCGGACGTCGCCGATGACGGTGTGCCGCTCCTTGAGTTCTTCGAGACGCCGGCGCAGGTACGCGCCGACTTCGGCGGCGTTGCGGCGGAGGTCTTCTTCCTCGATGACGCGGATGACGGCGAGCGCGGCCGTCATCGAGACGGGGTTGCCGCCGAAGGTCGAGAAGGTGAGGCCGGGGAACTTGTCGGCGACCTCGGGCGTGGCGACGGTGATGCCGACGGGGACGCCGTTGCCCAGGCCCTTGGCCGAGGTGATGATGTCGGGCTCGACGTCCCAGTGCTCGATGCCGAACCACTTGTCGCCCGTGCGCCCCCACGCGGTCTGCACCTCGTCGGCGATGAAGAGGCCGCCGTGCTTGCGCGTGATTTCGACCGCGCGCTCGAAGTAGCCGGCCGGCGGGACGATGAAGCCGCCGACGCCGAGGATGGGCTCGGCCATGAAGGCCGCAATCTCGCCCGTCGTCGAGGTCATGATGAGTTCTTCGATGTCCTCGGCGCATTCGAGCCCGCAGTTAGTCGGGGAGAGTTTGAAGGGGCAGCGGTAGCAGTAGGGCGCGCGCGCGTGGACGATGCCGGCGACCTGCGGCGGCAGCGGCCGCCACGTCGAATGCCCCGTGGCCGAGAGCGCCGTGGCCGAGCGGCCGGAATAGCTGTGGCGGAGGACGACTATCTCGTGGCGACCCGTGGCGGTCTTGGCGGCGTGGATGGCCGTGTCGTCGGCCTCGGTGCCGCTGTTGGTGAAGAAGGATTTTTGTAGGCGGCCGGGCGTAATCTGGTAGAGCTTCTCGGCGAGGTCGGACTGCGGCCCGTTGGCGTAGAGCGTCGAGGTGTGCTGCATCGTCCGCACCTGCTCGACCACGGCGTCCGTCACCTTCGGGTGGCAGTGGCCGACGCTGACCGTGAGCACGCCGCCGAAGCAGTCGAGGTAGCGGTCGCCCTTGTCGTCCCACACGTACGCGCCCTCGCCGCGGACGAGCGCCAGCGGCTCTTTGTAGTACATGGCGACCGCGGGGAAGAGGAACTGCTTGTGCTTCTCGACCGTGTCGGAGCCGGTCGGGGCCGTCTCGGTCGCGTTCAGTTGGGGTTCGGCGGTGCTCATGTTTCGGTTCTCCGTCGGTGACAGGTAAAGGTGACTTCCCTCGAAATGCGTCAGGCCGTCTCGGCATCCCGGCCGGCACGCCTGTAGGCTTTGGAGTCGTTCTTGACGAGGAAGAAGATGACGTAGGCGGCCCACACGACCGAGGCGAACATCGCCAGCGCGGCGAGCGGGCCGCCGAGCGTGCGGTTGACCCAGCGCGAGTTGAAGAAGCCGAGGACGATGGGCGCGAGCCCGAGCACGGCCAGCCCGTAGACGCGCAGGATTCTCGCGGGCGAGAGCGGCACGCGCCCCAGAATCTCGAAGTAAGACTCCATCCGGCCGTAGCTGTTCTCCTGCCGCTTGGGCCGGATGACGTAGGACGCGAGCGGGACGAGGGGCAGCCCCGCGGCGATGACCCAGCGGGATGCCTCCCAGCCGCCCTCGCGCTCGCGGTAGTCGAGCAGCGTGGTGCCGAAGCCGTTGAAGGACTTGAACGACGGCGCGTTCACTTCGGCCATCCGCTCGTTGAGCCGTCTCAGGTTGTCGACGCTGTGCCCGATGACGGCGGCCGCGAGCGGCTCGCCGCAGGCGGAGCACACGGAGTTGACGCCGGCGTCCGGGTTGACGCTCTGGCAGGCGGGGCAGTTGACGGTGACTGGCTTCGCGCCGGTGCTGTTGCTCATGTGTGTCGCCGGGGGCGGCGCTTAGTAGAGATTGCCCTCGCGCTTGCGCCCCGTGTAGTCGACGTAGACGACCTTCAGCTCGGTGTAGAAGTCGAGCGCGGTCGAGCCCTGCTCGAAGGCCCCGACGCCGGTGGACTTGATGCCGCCGAAGGGCACGTGCGCCTCGCCGCCGGTGGTGGGCGAGTTGACGTGCGTCATGCCGGTCTCTATCTCGTCGACGAAGCGGAAGACGCGCGCGGCGTCGTTGGTGAAGATGGACGAGGAGAGGCCGAACTCGCTGTCGTTGGCGACCACGAGCGCCTCGTCGAAGTCCTTCACGCGCAGCACGGAGAGGACGGGGCCGAAGACCTCCTCGCGCGCGATGCGCATGTCGGGCGTGACGCGGTCGAAGACCGTGGGCCTGACGAAGAAGCCTTTCCGTAGCCCCGCGCCGTCGGCCGGGCCGCCGCCCGTCACCAGCTCCGCGCCGTCCTCGCGCGCGACGTCCATGTAGGAGAGGACGTTCTTGAACTGGTTCGCGTCGACGAGCGGGCCGACCTCCGTCTGGGGGTTCGCGCCGTCGCCGAGGCGGAGCGCGTTCGCACGCTCGCTGACGCGGCGGACGAACTCGTCGGCCACCGCGTCGACGACGACGGCGCGGCTGGTCGCCGTGCATCGCTGGCCGGTCGAGCCGAACGCGCCCTGCGCCGTCGACTCGACGGCGAGCCCGAGGTCCGCGTCTTCGAGCACGACGACGGGGTTCTTGCCTCCCATCTCGCACTGGACGCGCACGCCGCGCCGCGCCGCCTGCTCGTAGAGCGCGACGCCCACCTGGTTCGAGCCCGTGAAGGAGATGGCGCGCACCGCGCGGTGGCCGACTATCTCGTCGCCCGCCTCCGAGCCGGAGCCGAGGACGAGGTTGAGGACGCCCGGCGGGATGCCGGCCTCGGCGAACAGCTCGACCAGGCGGACGGCCGTCGCGGGCGTGTTCGTCGCGGGCTTGAAGACGACCGTGTTCCCGGCGACGAGCGCGGGCGCGAGCTTCCAGACCGGGATGGCGACGGGGAAGTTCCAGGGCGTGACGACGGCGACGACGCCGTGCGGCTGCCGGAGGGTGTAGGCGAAGTTCGAGGGCAGCTCCGAGGGGATGGTCTCGCCGTTCATGCGGCGCGCCTCGCCCGCGCAGAACTCCGCGACGTTGACGGCGCGCTGCAACTCGCCGCGCGACTCCGAGACGGTCTTGCCCTCCTCGCGCGTCAGCAGCGCGGCGACGCTCTCCCTGTGCTCTTCGAGCAGGCGCGCGAAGCGCGCGACGATGCGGCCGCGCGCCGGCGCGGGCGTCGAGCGCCAGCCGCGGAAGGCTTCCGCGGCGGCCTCGACCGCGCGGCGCGCCTCCTCGCGCGTCGAGAGGCGCACGACCCCGAGCACGTCTTCGGTGTTCGCCGGGTTGACGTTCTCCGTAGTCCTCTGGGAGGCGGACTCGACCCACTCCCCGTTGATGAAATTGCGGTAGGTGTCCATTGGGTGTCGGTCTCGGGCGGCGCGGCCGGAGACTGTTCGGCTGACGGAAGGACGCGCGGCCCCGCGGGCCGGACGTCGGACGGTAACTTTTCGATTTGAATTTTCGACGCCCGGTACGGGAGCTTGCGGCTTGCGGGCGCGGCTGCCTTCGGCCGCGAAAATATACCACACGCCGGGCGCGCGCCGCGCGAAAAAAGAGGCGCGGCTTAGCCAATTTTCGCAATCCTCCGCTATGATGTCCCGCGTCCTGCGAAAACCGACGGCCGCCCGCAGCGCCCCCGCGCCGCGCGGGCGGCGAGACGAACAACGTGAGCTTCGAGAACCTGCGCGAAATGCTGGAGGCGCGCGCCCGCGCCGCGCCCGAGAAGGTCTTCCTCTTTTCGGAGGCCGACGGGCGGCGCTTCACCTACCGCGAGTTCGACGCGGCCGTCAACCGCGCCGCGAACATGCTCCACGCGCTCGGCGTCGGGCGCGGCGACGCGGTGAGCCTGCTCCTGCCGAACGGCGCGGAGTACGTCGTCGCCTACTTCGCCTGCTTCAAATTGGGCGCGCTCGCCGGGCCGGTCAACTCGCTCCTCAAGCCGGAGGAGATGGCCTACGTCGTCGGCAACTCGGAGGCGAAGGTGCTGCTCCACCATTCGCAGTTCGCAGGGCAGGTCGAGGCGCTGCGCGCCGGGTCGGGGACGCTCCGCGAGACCGTCGTCTTCGACGACGAGCGTGCGGCGGCCGAAGAGTTCTCCCGCGAGCCGGGCGCGTGGGGCGCGTCGCCGCTCTCGCGCGACGACGAGGCCATCATCATCTACACCTCGGGGACGACGGGGAGGCCGAAGGGGTGCCTGCTCACGCACGGCAACCTGCTCGCCAACGCGCGGCAGATAGTGGAGTGGCTCGGCTTCACGGGGGACGACAGGCTGCTCACCGTGATGCCGCTCTTCCACATGAACGCCGTCTCGGTGACGACCGCGAGCGCGCTCTACGCGGGCGGCTCGACCGTGGTCAGCCCTCGCTTCTCGGCCTCGCGCTTCTGGCAGATAGTCGGCGACTACGAAATCACCTCCTTCGGCTCGGTGGCGACGATGCTCTCGATGCTGCTCGCAAAATACCCCGGCGGCGTGCCGGAAGGGTCGGGCGCCAAAAGCCTCCGCTTCGCCATGTGCGGCTCCGCGCCCGTCCCGGCCGAGGTGCTGCGGCGCTTCGAGGAGACGTTCGGCTGCCTCGTCGTCGAAGGCTACGGGCTTTCCGAGTCGACCTGCCGCTCGACCTTCAACCCGCCCGACGCGCGCAGGCGGCCCGGCTCGTGCGGGATGGCAATCGGGAACGAGATGCGCGTGGTCGACGAGGACGACCGGGAGCTTCCCGACGGCGAGGCGGGCGAGATAGTCATGCGCGGCGAGAACGTCTTCAAGGGCTACTTCCGCAACGACGAGGCGACGGCGCGCGCCTTCCGCGGCGGGTGGTTCCACACGGGCGACGTCGGCTACCGCGACGCCGAAGGCTTCTTCCACATCGTCGACCGCAAGTCCGACATGATTATCCGCGGCGGCGAGAACATCTACCCGCGCGAGATAGACGAGCTGCTCTACCGCCACCCGGCGGTCGCCGAGGCCGCGGCCTTCGGCGTCCCCGACGAGCTGTACGGCGAGGAGGTCGCGGCCTTCGTCGTGCTGAAGGAGGGCGGCGGGGCGTCCGGCGACGAGATCGCCGCCTACTGCCGCGGCCACCTCGCCGACTTCAAGTGCCCGAAGGCGGTGCGCGTCGTCGCCGCGCTCCCGAAGGGCCCGACGGGCAAGGTGCTCAAGCGCGAGCTGCGAACACTCTGGGGGAAACAGACAGTAGTCAGTAGTCAGTAGTCAGTAGAAAAACCATCGTTATATCGAATCGTCCGAGTGTCAGCGTCAACAGCCGCAGCGCGGAGCGCTACTGACTACTGACTACTGACTACTGTCTACTGCCTACTCTCCGAATATGGCGAAACTCAAAGACAAGGTCACGAACGCGCTCAACGAGGCGCGCATGCTGGTGCTGGGCGCGCAGGTGCTCGTCGGCTTCCAGTTCCGCTCCGTCTTCGAGCCGGGGTTCGACTCGCTCCCGCTTACCAGCCAGTGGCTCATGCTCGCCGGGCTCGGGCTGATGCTCGTCGCCGTCGGGCTCGTCATCTCGCCGGCGGCCTACCACCGGCTCGTCGAGGGCGGCGAGGACACGCACGAGCAGCACCGCTACACCTCGAACCTGATGACGTGGGCGCTGCTGCCGTTCGCGCTCGGGCTGGGGCTGAACCTCTTCATAGCGACGCAGAAGGTCTTCGGCTGGCGGGCGGGCGTGGCGGCCGGGCTCATCGGCGTGCTGGTCGCGGCGTCGTTCTGGTACATGCTGGGGTTTTACATGCGGCGCGAGCGCGCCGACGAGATAGCCGCCGAGAAGAA
>DASVSK010001037.1:0-3019 GCA_036388135.1 Pyrinomonadaceae bacterium
GCGCGAGCGCCTCGTAACAGATGGCCGCGCCGGCGCACGCGATGACGAGCGAACTCAGCACGGGCAGCGCCTTCGCCAGTCGCCCCTCGCCCGCGCGCCGCGCCGCCACGAACCGGCTGGCGTAGACGAAGAGCAGGCCGACGGCGGTGAGCGTGGCGGCGAGCCCGACGCTGAAGGCGACGATGAGCGCGAGGCCGTAGCCGACGCGCCCCAGCGAGATGGCCGAAAGCATCACGACGAGCGCCGAAGGGCACGGCAACAGCCCGCCCGACACGCCGAGCGCGAGCAGGCTCCGCCACGTCAGGGGGCTCCCGTCCGCGCCGGGCGGCAGGTGCGAGTGCTCGCGCCCGCCGTGCGAGTGGGTCAGGGTGCCGCCGTCGTGCGCGTGCGTGTGGTCGTGGTCTGCCGGGTGGTCGTGGTCTGCCGTGTCGTCGTGGCCGTGCCCGTGGTGGTGATGGGCTTCCGCACCCGCCCAGCCGAAGGCGGAGCGCAGGCGGCGCGCGAAGAGCGTGAGGCCGATGGTCAGCACTATCGCGCCCGAGGCGAGGCTGATGTAGGGGAAGAGCGTCTCGGGCAGAACGTAGTTCGACGCGAACAGCGTCAGCAGCCCCAGCGCGAAGACGCTGCTCGTGTGCGTCAGCGTCACCGTCAGGCCGAGGAAGGCCGCGTGCTTCGCCGTCCCGCGCGCGCCGACGAGGTACGCGCCCACGACCGTCTTGCCGTGACCCGGCGACATCGCGTGCAGCGCCCCGAGTCCGCCCGCCAGCAGCAGCCCGAAGAGCGCGACCAGAGGCGTCAGCTCTCCGACCGAGATCAGCTCGGCGAAGCGGTCGCGCGACTGGGCGGCGGGCCGTCCGTCGCGCGTGCGCAGGGCGACCGCGCCGGAAGGCGGCGCGCCGCGCGTCCAGGAGAACTCGGCCGAGCGCTCGTCGAGCGTCGCGGCGAGCGTGTCCTCAGGGTACGCCTTCAGCTCGTCCGTCAACGCCGAGCCGTAGGCGTCGCTGTCGAAGACCGTGACGCCGGGGGAGGCCTCGACCACTATCTCGCGCCAGCCCACGCGCTCGCGGAAGTTCGAGTCCTCGAAACGCAGGCGGCGCGCAGTTCCGTCGAACGCGGGCGCAGCGCCCTCGAAGTCACACTCGACGCGCAAGGTCTTGAGGCCGCCCGCGCCCGGCGGCATCGAGACCGTTTTCGACGTGAGCCGCAGCGGGACGCGCTCGCCGTCGCTCGTCAGCAAGACGCCTTCAGTCAGGCGCGGCGCGAGACTTTCTAGGTAGCGGGCGGCCTCCTCGTCCGAGACGCCGCCGTCGCGGTTCTCGTCCATGACCTGCGACTCCTGAAACGCGGGAATCTCGGCCATGTCGATGACGTAGCGGACGCGCACGCCGCCGGGCTCGACGCGCACCCGCGCGAACCTGTTGACGGTGAAGTTCCCGAGTGGGTGCGCCGACGCCTCAACGCCGCACCCGCTAAGGACGAGCCACGCGAGTAGAGGCAGCAACGTGGCCGCCCGGCGGTGCCGCAAAAGTTTATGTAGGGGCATCAACATCCTCTCGGCTGCGCCGGACATGCCTGTCGTCGAACGGCGGCGGTACTCGTCAATCACGTCGCGTCGGCCGCCGCGCGCGTCGCCTTAAACGAGGCCGGTCAGGCGCGCGGCGAGGGCGACCAGAACTGTGAGCAGCAGGGCGGCGATGGAGGCGACCCGCCTCCGGCTCAGCAGGAACTTTCTACAATAGCCGCACCTGTTCGCAGACCTGCTGACGCGGGTCGAGCAGTGCGGACAGTACCGCTTGCGCGAGGCGCGCCCGCCCGGCTCGACCCCGCCACCCCTGGCCGCGATTAAAGACACGATAACATCTTCCGAAACTACGGCATTCCCGCCGACAGCGCGGCGAGGGTCGGGCCATCGAGCGCGCTCTCACGCGGCGCGGCCGGCGAGCGCGCGCCTCGCGGCGTCGGCCTGTAGAACGTCGAACGACGGGTTGATGGCGAGCGCCTGCCGCAGGTACTTCGCGCCACCGGCGCGGTCGCCCGAGGCGACGGCGATCATCCCCGCGTGAAAGAGCAGCCTCGGGTCACGCGTCCCCAGCCGCAGCGCCTCGTCCATCGCCGCCTTCGCCTCCGCGTACTGTCCCTTCTTGTAGAGGCACCACGCGAGCAGGTCGGCGGTGTAGATGTCTTTGCGGCCGGCGCGCTCGCGGCGGGCCACGTCGAGCGCCTCGTCGAGCCGCGTGTCGTGGTCGGCCCAGAACATCGCGAGCTGGCGCGTGTAGGTGTCGCCCTGCGCGCCGCCGCGCTCGACGAACTCGACCAGCTCGTACTGGCGTCCGGCTTCGTCGGCGCGTCCGAGCTTCGTGTAAAGGTCGCCGAGCGCGGCGGCGTACTCCGGCAGCGGGACGCGCTCGACGGCGCGGCGGTAGAAGCCTTCGGCCGCCCCGGCGTCGTCGGCGGCGAGGCGCGCCCGGGCCTTGGCCGCGAGCGCGAGGTGGTATTCGGGGAAGACGTAGAGCGCGTGGTCGTACTCGCGCTCGGCCTCGGCGGCGCGCCCGTCTCGCGCGAGCGAGTCGCCGAGGTGGACGCGGCACCATGCGACGCCCTCCGGGTCTTTCGGGCTGGCGGACTCGACCGCCATGCGCATCGCCGCGACCGCGCCCTTCGAGTCGCCGTGCAGCTCCCGCAGGTAAGAGACGCGCGAGTAGGAGGCCGTGTCCGGGCGCAGGTCGACCATCGCCTGCGCCGACGCCACCGCGGCGTCGTAGTCGCCCAGCTCGACCAGCGCGTCCGTCAACGCGCCGTAGTTGTCGTGGTCGCGCGGGTTGCGCGCCTGCGCGCGGCGCGCGGCCTCAAGTGCTTCGCCGAAGCGGTGGTAAGTCAGCAGGAGCTTGGCGCGGAGCCTGAGTGCGTCGTAGCCGCCGGGCTCAAGCTGCTCGGCGCGCGAGAGAGCCTCTTCGGCCTTCGCGTTGGGCGAGAAGTCGCCGGTCTCGCGCGCCTTCTGCATGTAGGCCGCGGCGAGGAG
>DASVSK010001038.1:0-2658 GCA_036388135.1 Pyrinomonadaceae bacterium
TGCACGGCGGGACGGTGCGCGCCGAGAGTCCCGGCGAGGGGGAGGGCGCGACCTTCACGGTGCTGCTGCCGGTCGTCCCCGTCTACCAGAATGCCGGGGGGGCCGAGCGCGTACACCCGGCGGCGAGAGACACTCTGCCGCTCTACGGCTGCCCCGAAAGGCTCGACGGCCTGAGAGTCCTCGTGGTGGACGACGAGCCGGATACGCGTGAATTATTAGTAGTGGGGCTCGGGATGTGCGGCGCGGAAGTTAAGTCCGTAGGGTCGGCCGCCGAGGCGCTGGAGGCGATGGCCGCCGACGTGCCCGACCTGCTCATCAGCGACATCGGGATGCCGGGCGAAGACGGCTACGAACTTATCCGGCGCGTGCGCGAGCTTCCCCCCGGGGGCGGCGGCAAGGTGCCCGCCATCGCGCTGACGGCATACGCGCGGGCCGAGGACAGGATGCAGGCGCTTCGCGCGGGCTACCACATGCACGTGCCGAAGCCGGTCGAGCTGGCCGAGCTGGTGGCCGTCGCCGCCAGCCTCATTCAACGTGGCTAGCAGCTCGGGTTGTGTGGAAGAGCCGCGCCGCCGTCGGCCGTTTAATTACACCGGAGCCGCCGCCCGGCTCTAATTAATCCCAGTTGCCGGGTAAGCGCCTCGTCCGAAGCGAAGGCGTCGGGCGGATGACGGGGTGAGATTACAACCGTGTCACCCGTCCGTCGCAGCGCGCGACCCGTTTAAGTTGTTTGTCGAGGCGGGTGCCCCGACCGCTCATCAAATCAGACGGCAACCCCGGCCGGCCTTCCGGCCTGCGGCGCGTGCCTCACGCCTCTGCCTCGCAAAGCCACTCAAGAATCAGCCAAGCCGGACGGGTAACCTTGAGATGAAGTTCGGCCGTCTCGACGCGGCCGACGAGGGCGTCGCCGCGGGACGCGTCCCACGCAGGATAGTTTAAGTAGTGAGTATGCAAGTCATTCACGACAAGGTCGCCGCCCCCCTCCAAAACCCGCGCGTCTCGCGCCCGCGCCTGCTCAGGATGTTGGGGGAGGGGCTCGACTCATGCACCGCCACCGTCATCACGGGGCGCGCGGGGGCGGGAAAGACGCTGCTGGCGAAAGACTTCGCGCGGGGCTGCGGGCGGCGCGCGGCCTGGTACACGGTCGAGGCCCACGACATCGAGCTGCCGATATTCTTCCGCTATCTGGTCGAAAGCGTCAGCCGACAGTGCCCGGGATTCGGGAGGGAGGTTCTGGCGAACCTGGCGGGGTCGCCGGGCTTCGACGACATCCCGACCCTCGCCGAAGCGTTCATCTATGAGTTGCAGGAGTGTCGTGACGAGCCGCTGATGATGGTGGTCGACGACCTGCATCTGGTCTACGACGCCCTGTGGCTGGTGCCGTTCTTCAGCCGGCTCCTCCCGCTGCTCCCCCCGGAAGCGCACATGCTTATCGTCGGGCGCAGTCTGCCGCCCACGCCGGTGTGGCGCATGCGCTCGAAGCAGACGCTCTGCCTCGTCGAAGAGGCCGCGCTGGCTTTCACCCCGGAGGAGGCGGCGGAGCTGTTCGCCGCCTACGGCCTCGCGGGGCGCGACGCGCGCGCGGCGCTCGAAGAGTCGCAGGGTCGCGCCGCCACCCTGGACGGGATTGCGCGGCGGATGAGCGGGGAGGACGGCGGGAGGTGTGAGTGCGGCCGCCTCCGCGACTCCGTGGAGGCGGGGCCGCCGCCGTGTTAAGCTCGGCCCGAATTTAACGAGAGCGGCAGAGACTTCGCCCGATGGCACAGAGGACCCGCAGCGACCGCATACCTGCACCGGCATCCCGGCAATCGACGCAGGAAGACGCGCCGAAGCGGCCCGGCTTCTTCTTACGGACGAAACTCCTCCCGCCGCGCCCGGCCTCCGTCCTGCTCTCGCGCCCGCGCCTGACCGAGCGCCTCCGGGCCAACCTCTCGCACCCCGTCACGCTCGTCGCCGCCCCCGCCGGCTCGGGTAAGACCACGCTCGTCGCCGACTTCGTCAGGGCGCACGCCCACCAGTTCGTCTGGTATCAGCTCGACCACACGGACGCCGACCCGCTCGTCTTCCTCGAATACCTCACGCAAGGCGTCAAGCAGGCCGTGCCCGGCTTCGGCGGCGTGACGCTCTCCTACCTACGGCAGTCGGCCGACGAGGTCGCGCGCCACCCCGCGCGCGCCGTCGACGTGCTCCTGAACGAGGTTCTACAGGAGGTCAGCCGCCGGCTCGTCGTCGTGCTCGACGACTATCACCACCTGGGCCACGACACGGCCGTACACGCCGTCCTCGACCGCCTCATCTCTTACCTGCCCGACGTGATGCACGTCATCGTCGTCTCGCGCGACGTGCCGCCGCTGGCCCTCTCGCGCCTGCGCTCGCAGGACTCGCTCGCCATCATCGACCGCCAGGAGCTTCTCTTCACCGACGATGAGACGCGCGAGCTGTTCCGGCAGGTGTTCGACCTTGAGCTGACGCCCGAGCAACTGACCGAGTACCGCGAGCGCACGCAGGGGTGGATCACGGCGCTGCAACTGGTCAGGCAGTTCGCGCAGCGCGAGGCGTTGACTTCGGCGGGGGCGCACGCGGGCGCGGCCGACCTCCGGGAAATCCTGCGGCGGTCGGAGCACGACATCTTCGACTACTTCGCCGAGGAGGTCTTCG
>DASVSK010001039.1:0-7015 GCA_036388135.1 Pyrinomonadaceae bacterium
CACCAACCCGACCGGAATCGCCTTCGACAGCCTCGGCCAGATGTACGTCACCTCGCGCATGGACGGGACGGTCTACCGCGTGACGCCCTTCCACGAGGTCGTGCCCTTCGCGCGCGACCTCGGCGTCGCGACGGGGCTCGCCTTCGACCGCGCGGGGCGGATGTACGTCGGCGACCGCACGGGAACTATCCACCGCGTCAACGGCCGGGGTGAGGCCGAGGTGTGGGCGCTGCTCGAACCGTCGGTCGCGGCCTACCACCTGGCCTTCGGGCCGGACGAACATCTCTACGTGACGGGCCCCACGGTTTCGAGCCACGAGTCTGTCCATCGCATCGACCGCGACGGCCGGACGTCGGTCTTCTTCAAGGGGCTCGGCCGCCCGAGCGGGCTGGCGTTCGACGCGGAAGGGAACCTCTACGTCGCGGCCTCGTACCGCGGCCGGCGCGGCGTCGTCCGCATCTCGGCGGACGGGCGCGAGGCGGGCCTCGCCGTCGCCGGGATGAACGTCGTCGGCCTCTGCTTCAACTCCGGCGGCGATATGATCGTCGCCACCAACGAGGCCGTCTACAGCCTCCCGCTGGGCGTCAGGGGAACTTTAGTTAAGTAGACAGTAGACAGTAGTCAGTAGACAGTAGCGCCCCGCGTTGCGGCCGTTGACACTGACACTCTGACGACTCGCTGACGAATGGTTTTCTACTGACTACTGACTACTGACTACTGACTACTGTCTACTGTTTTTGACACCCCCAACCCCGCGTGCTACTTTTTCTGACTCCGCGCCGGGGCGTTCTCGACTGTGAGCCGTAATGCCAAGTGACCTCGTCGGACAGCTAATCATCTACATCGTCGTGCTGCTGCTGGCCATCTCCGCGCACGAGGCGGCGCACGCCTGGATGTCTCACAAGTTCGGCGACGACACGGCCTACCTGCTCGGCCGGGTCACGCTCAACCCCGTCGCGCACACCGACCCCATCGGCACGCTGCTCATCCCCATCGTCAATTTTATCGGCGCGGTCGGGATGGGCGTCTTTGTGCCGCTCATCGGGTGGGGCAAGCCGACGCCGGTCAACCCGCTGCGCTGGCGCAACAAGGACTTGGCGAACGTGATGGTCTCGCTCGCCGGCATCATGGCGAACCTGCTGCTCGCGCTCATCGCCTTCGTCATCCTCAAGGTGGGTTTGCAGACCGGCACCATCGGCGGCCCCGGCGGGCGGCTCGGCTCCTTCGAGGAGCCGGTGTTCCTGCTGCTGCTGCAAGTGCTGATGATGAATCTCTCGCTCGCGATCTTCAACCTCCTGCCGGTGCCGCCGCTCGACGGCAGCAAGGTGCTCTACAGCGTCCTCCCCGCCAGCGCGCACGAGTCGCTCGACGCGATGGAGAGGTTCAGCTTTATCATCCTCATCGGGCTGATGTACTTCGGCGTCATCAGCGCCATCATCGCGCCGGTCAGGCGGCTGGTACTGTACCTCCTCCTCCCCGGGGCGTGAGGCGGAAATAAAGGCGGGGCAGTTTCGAGATGGCTAAACGAATCTTCAGCGGCGCGCAGCCGACCGGCAACCTCCACATCGGCAACTACCTCGGCGCGCTGCGCAACTGGGTGACGCTCCAGCACGAGTACGAGAGCTTCTTCTGCGTCGTCGACCTGCACGCCATCACCGTCCCGCAAGACCCGAAGCAGTTGATGGCGAAGACCCGAGAGGTGGCACGTATCTACCTCGCCGCGGGCGTCGACCCGCAGGTCTCGACCATCTTCATCCAGTCGGACGTCAAGGAGCACGCCGAGCTGGCGTGGGTGCTCAACTGCGTCGTCCGCACCTCAGAATTGGAGCGGATGACACAGTACAAGGACAAGTCAAAGAAGCAGCGCGAGAACGTGTCGGTCGGACTGCTGACCTACCCGGCGCTGATGGCCGCCGACATCCTGCTCTACCAGACCGACCTCGTCCCCGTCGGGCAGGATCAGAAGCAGCACCTTGAGTTAACGCGCGACCTAGCCGAACGCTTCAACCGTGACTTTGGCATGACGTTCAAGGTGCCGGACGCGTTTATCCCGAAGGTCGGCGCGAAGATTATGGCGCTCGACGACCCGACAAAGAAGATGTCGAAGTCGGACGAGAACGTCAACGGCCGCATTTCGCTCATGGACGATGCCGACACCATCCGCCGAAAGTTCAAGCGCGCCGTCACCGACTCGGGCTCAGAGATTCGCTTTGACGAGACGCGCCCGGCCGTCACCAATCTGCTCACCATATACCAACTGCTCACGAACCAGACGCGAGAAGCGATTGAGGAGCATTTCGCGGGCAAGGGCTACGCGCATTTGAAGGATGACTTGGCCGAGGCTACCATCGACTTCCTCCGCCCCTTCCAAAAACGCGTGCATGGCATTAGTGACAAGGAGCTAGACCTAATACTTTCTGACGGTGCTAGGAAGGCCGAAACCTTCGCCGCGGACACGATGGCAAGGGTGGTGGACAGTACGGGCCTCGGTGAGGGCAGCATTCGCTACTTCACCGAAAGTGAACTTGACGAATTACCGCCTGGCACTAACGTTTGGATAATTGTTAACAAAGCCTTCCCTAAGGACACAATGCCCTTTCCCAAGAACGAGAAAAGTGAAGAAGCGGTGTGGGCATTCTTAATGCGTGGGGAAGCTGAACGACTGGTAAAGCTCCTGAAAGCATACGCGCCCGCGTTTAAGGACATCGAGTTGGCCGTCGAACATGAGTCGTTACAATCGCTGAGGGAGGGGGCAAAAGAATCTGTCAACATAGACTTGTGTGTTCTGCCGCCGGGCGCCGCCGCCGAGTTCTTCTCCAGGCAGGAGAGGTTATATAGAAGCGGCGCCGCGTGAGCAGCGACACGTGATGAAGATGTTTAGGGACTAAAGATTTGTCGAACGAGCAAACAGAGACGCAGAAGGCCACGGAGGAGGGGACGGTCGCGAGCGCCGCCGAGGGGCAGTCCCTCAACGTCGCGGGCGCGACGCCCGAGATTTCCGCCGGGAGCGGCGAGGAGCTGAAGCTCGTCCTCGGCGAGTTCGCGGGGCCGATGGACTTGCTGCTCTACCTCATCCGGCAGGAGCAGGTCAGCATCTACGACATCCCCATCACGCGCATCACGGACGAGTACCTGCGCTACCTGCGGCTGATGCAGGGGATGGACATCACGGTCGCCAGCGACTTCCTCGTGATGGCGGCCACGCTCATCGAGATCAAGTCGCGCGTGTTGCTGCCGCGCGACCCGGCCGTGAGCGAGGACGAGCTGGCCGAGGACGACCCGCGCCGCGAGCTGGTCGAGCGCCTACTCGAACACCAGAAGTACAAGGCCGCGGCCGAGATGCTCTGGTCGCGCGCGACCGTGGAGCACGCCGTCTACACGCGCGCGCCGCTTGAGACGGACAAGGAGAACCCGGAGGTCTCGGCCGGGGCGTTCGACCTGCTGCGCGTCTTCCAGCAGATCATCGCGCGCCGCAAGGAGGAGGTCTTGATGGAGATCGAGCGCGACGAGGTCACGATGGCCGAGATGCTCGAACGGCTCCGCAACATGATCTTCTCGGCGGGCGAGCTGAACATGCGCGACTTCTTCGAGCGGGCCGAGACGCGGCGCGAGCTGGTGCTCGCCTTCCTCTCCGTCCTCGAACTCGTCCGCACCACCGAGATCAGACTTTTCCAGCGCCAGACCTTCGGCGACATCATCGCGCGCGTCGGCGCGTGAGGCTTTCGGGTGAGCATGAGCAAACGCAGAAGCAGGAAGATTTCCGAAGAGACTTCGCACGCGGCCGGCGTGGGCGAGGGCGTCGCGGACGCCGTGGCGGAAGGCGCGAGCCCCGCGGCGGCCTACGACGACCGGGACGACAGTCCCGCGGCCGACGACGGCGGGGCCGACTCGCGCGAGTCGGCCGTCGAGGAGCTTGACGACGCGCTCGACGCCCTGCCCGGCGGCGGCGACGCTGCGGACGGGGATGGGGACGACGCGAACCCGCTCGCGCGGGTAGACGTCGGCGGCGAGACCTCCTTCGACTCGGCCGGTTTCGAGGAGGAGGACGAAGAGGCCGAGGCCGAAGATGAAGAGGGGGCGGAGGACGAAGAGGACGACGAAGAGGACGACGAGGACGACGGCGACGACGTGACCGACGACGAGGCGTCGGACGACGAGAAGAGCGAGTTCGTCATCCACGACGCCGACGCCGAAGACCTCGCCGAGGCGTACGGGCGGATGCGCGCGGAGGCCGGCTCCGGGGCGGCGTCGGCGTCGGCGGACGACGAGGTCGCCCCCGGAGGCCAGCCGCGCGAGCTGGCCGAGCTGGTCGCCATCTGCGAGGCGCTCATCTTCGTCTCGGAAGAGCCGCTGGGCGTGAAGTCCCTGGCCGACCTGCTCGACGAGGACAAGGGCTGGGTGCAGGTCGCGGTCGACGAGCTGGCGAAGGAGTTCAACGAGCGGGGCGGCGGCCTGATGCTCCGCGAGGTGGCGGGCGGCTGGCAGTTCGCCACGCGCCCCGAGCACCACGAGCACGTGCGCGCCTACCTCAAGTCGAAGCCGAGCGCCAAGCTCTCGCTCGCCGCGCTGGAGACGCTCGCCGTCATCGCCTACAAGCAGCCGGTGACCGTCCCCGAGATTCTCGAAATTCGCGGCGTGCAGTCCTCCTCGGCCATCAAGACGCTGCTCGACAAGCGCCTCATCGTCGCCAAGGGGCGCAAGGAGACGGTCGGCCGCCCGATGATGTACGGCACGTCGAAAGACTTCCTCCTCCAGTTCGGCCTCAAGGACTTGAGCGAGCTGCCGAACGTCGAAGACTTCGAGGACATGGCCGGCGGCGGGGAAGCCTGACGCGGCGCTCGTCGGTGGAGGGCTGAGCACGTGGGACTGGTTATTTGCGTTGGCATGGCGGCCGGGGGCGACGAGGCCGACTCGGAATACCGGGAGTATTTCGAACGGCAGCTCGAAGCCGTAAACGAGATTCTGGAGTCCTTCGACCTGCCCCGGCACGAGGAGCCGCCCGACCTCGAAGAAGAGCGGACGTTCGAGTGCGAGACGTTCGGGGACTCCGGCCTGCATTACCTCCGCAGGCTCGCGGCGCACCTGGCGCTCAAGGGCGAGCTGCCCCCGCCGGGCGACGAAGACGCGGCGGACGACGCAGTCCTGAACGACTACTACAAAATCTTCGACGCGAGCTTCGCGCGGGGCAAGGCCGCGGGCATACCTTTCCAACACCTCATCGTCCACGGCGACGCCGAAGGCTACTACCTGCCCGTCGAGTTCGAGGACGTGCTCATCCCCGACGCCTCGCTGGAGATAGCCGGCGGGATGATAGGCTCCTCGCACGCGCTCCTGCGGGAGTGCCGCGAGCTGGCGCAGGCGCTCGAAATCCCCGAAGACCTTTCGCCGGAGGACGAGCGCGTCTGGGAGGCCGCGGACAACCAGGGCGAGGGCGAGACGCGTTGGGAGAGGTACGGCGTCGAATCTTTCACCTGCCTGTGTCTGTTGCGCGCGTGCGAGGCGTCGGTCGAGACCGGCGCGGCCGTAGTCTTCGCCTGAGCGGCGGGGGGAGTCGAGGAGCTTAATTGGAAGAGCGTCTACAAAAGTTGATCGCGGCGGCGGGCGTCGCGTCGCGCCGCCACGCTGAGGAGCTGATTGCGGCCGGGGAGGTGACGGTCAACGGCGAGGTCGTGCGCGAGCAGGGCACGAAGGCCGACCCCGCGCGCGACCACATCAAGGTGCGCGGCCGCCTGATTAACCCGCTGCTCGAAAAGCAGGAGAAGCTTTACGTCCTGCTCAACAAGCCGCGCGGCTACCTGACGGCGCTCTCCGACCCGGAGGGCCGCCCGCTCGTCTCGGAGCTGGTGCCGCACGCGCTCGGGCGGCTCCACCCCGTCGGGCGGCTCGACTTCAACACCGAGGGGCTGCTCATCCTGACCAACGACGGCGAGCTGACCAACTACGTCACCTCGGCGCGCAACCACGTCCTGAAGGTCTACGAGGTGAAGGTCAAGGGGCTGCCGCCCGAGGCGCAGGTCGAGCGCCTGCGGCGCGGCATACGGCTCGACGACGGGGTCAGGACTGCGCCCGCGCAGATACGCAAGACCGAAGAGACGAAGACGAACGCGTGGTACGAGGTCGTGCTCAGCGAGGGGCGCAACCAGCAGATACGCCGCATGTTCGACTCCATCGGCCACTCGGTCGTCAAGCTGCGCCGCGTGCAGATAGGCCCCGTCACCGCCGAAGGCATCCTCATCGGCCAGTGGCGACACCTCACGCCCGTCGAGGTCAAACGGCTGATGGGCGGCGGCGCGAAGTCTTCAAAGGCCGCGAAGTCGTCGAAGTCGTCGAAGTCGTCGAAGTCGTCGAAATCGTCGAAGGGCGGCGGCAGGGCGGCCCCGGCCGCCGCCGCGCGGCCGAGGCGCGAGGACGGGGGCGCGGGCGGCAGGCAGGGACTCAAGGCCGGGAACAAGCAGGGGGATAAACGGCGAAGGAGGTCGGGGGGCGGCGGAGGCGGCTGAGCGCGCCGCGCCCGCGGGCACGCCCGCCCCGCGGTTCACTTGGACAAGAAGAGAAGGGTCATACTCGTCGCCTTTATCGTCGTCAGCGGCGGGGGCATGTGGGCGCGCTACGCCCACCAGAAGTCGGAGCGCCAGCGGATGGAGCGCACGCTCGAAACACTGGCGCGCGTCCAGCGCGAGCAGTGGCTGTACCCGACGCCGACGCCCACGCCCGCCGACATGTTCGAGGAGACGCGCGACATGTTCGCGAGCGACCGGCCGCGCGAGGCGCTCGCGGCCATCGGGCAGGCCGTCGGCGGCGACTTCAAGCTGATGGAACTCCACTTCGCGGACGACCGGACGAAGGCGCTCGTCTCCACCGACGGCCGGAGCGTCCGGCAGTTCGTCCTCGCGCGAGGCCGGAGGCAGGTCGAGGGGCCGAGCCCGGTCAACCTCGTCGGAGACAACCCGCTCGCCGACAGCCTCTACGCGCAGGAGGCGGCCGACCTCGACCTGATCCCGAAGCTGTCGCAGGA
>DASVSK010001040.1:0-10017 GCA_036388135.1 Pyrinomonadaceae bacterium
GAGCTGGCGCTACTCCATCAGGTCGGCATCCGCGTCTGCGTCGTCCACGGGGGCGGGAAGCAGTTGAGCGAGCTGGCCGAGCAGTTGGGCGTCGCGCAGACCATCATCAACGGCCGCCGCGTCACCGACGACGCCACGCTCGACATGGCGAAGATGATCTTCGCCGGGAAGATTAACACCGACATCCTCGCCGCGCTCCGACGTCGCGGGGTGCCGGCCGTCGGGCTCTCGGGCGTCGACGGAAACATCGTCGCCGCCGAGCGCCGCCCGCCCAGGGACGTGCTCAACCGCGAGACGGGCGAGCGCGGCGTCGTCGACTTCGGCCACGTCGGCGACGTGCTGGAGATAGACGACCGGCTGCTGCGCGTGCTCCTCGACCACGACTACATGCCCGTGGTCTCGCCGCTCGGCGCGGACGACGAGGGGCGCGTCTTCAACATCAACGCCGACACCATCGCCGCCGAGATCGCCGTCCGGCTCGGGGCCGAGAAGCTGGTCATGCTCTCGGACGTCGACGGCATCTACCTGCGGCCGGGCGAGCAGGCGACGAAGGTCTCGCGCCTCACGGCCGCCGAAGTCGAGGCGCTCATCCGCGACGGCGTCGCCACCGGCGGCATGATCCCCAAGCTCCAGAACATCACCGAACTCCTCCGCCGCGGCGTCCGCAGCGCGCACATCATCAAGGGCAGCCTTCGCAACGCCCTCCTCTCCGAAGTCTTCACCGACGAGGGGACGGGGACGATGATTATCGCCTGACGGCGAAGGCAGAAGTAAAAAGGCAAAAGTGTGGACGCGCCCCGCGCGAAGAACTTTAATTAGCTTCGCGCCGCCTCTCCACTTTTGCCTTTTGCCTTTTAACTTCCGCCTTACCTAATTGCTCCCCCTGTCCTTCATGTAGATCAGCTCTTCGACGGTGGGGGAGTTGCCGCCGCGCGCCTTGACGCGGCGGACGAAGTCGGCGCTGACGCCATGGTCGCGCATGCGGACGAGCGTCTCGGGGGGCAGGCGCGTGTAGCCGAGGTCGCGCAGCGCGCGCACGAACTCAACCGTCACGCCGTGGTCGCGCATCCGCACGAGCTGTTCGGGCGAGAGCGAGCCGTAGCCTTCGGCGCGCATGCCGCGGATGAAGTCTGCGCTGACGCCGTGGTCGCGGATGCGGACTAGGGCGGCGAGCGAAGTGGTCTCGTAGCCGGCCGCCCGAATCTCGCGGATGAAGGAGGCGTTGACGCCGTGGTCGCGCGCGCGCAGCAGCTCCGCCGCCGTGACGTCGCCGAAGCCCGCCTCGCGCATGCTCCTTATGTAGTCGAGGCTGACGCCGTGGTCGCGCATCCGCACCAGCTCGTCAATCGAGCCGAGGCGGTAGCCGAGCGCCCCGAGTCCCTTCACGTAGTCGGCGCGCACGGCGTGCTCGCCCATGCGGACGAACTGTTCGACCGTGGGCAGGCCGTAGCCCTGCGCCTTCAGCTCGTCGAGCAGGTCGAGGCCGACGTCGGCGCACGCGAGCGCGAGGAGTTGTCGCGCGTCGGGGCTGCCGACGCCGCGTCGGCTCAGCTCGGCGACGAAGCCCCGGTCGGGGACGAAGCTGAAATGGCCCGAGCCTTTGCCCTGCCTGAACCAGCCCTCGCAGACGAACGTGCCCGCGTCGCGGCGTATCTCGAAGCGGACGCTCGCGCCCGCGGACGAGAGCGCCTGCTCGGCCGACAGCCCGCGCAGAGAGCCGGGCGCGACGTTGCGGGTCGAGTTCCACTCGCTCACGTGGTCGCCGCGCGCGTCGCGGCGTCTCTCGCTGTGGCGCAGCGTCAGCGAGGTCTTGCCCTCTTCGGTCTTGTAATCGACGAGCCACTGCCCAGAAAGGCTCGGCCCCTGCGCCGCGGCGGCGTGCGCCGTAGCGGGCGCGTAAGCGAGGCAGCCGAGGACGAACGCGTTGAGCGCGAGCGCGGCGAGCGCGCGGGTCGCCCCAGCGAGTCGCGCGGCGTGCGCGGGGCGTCTGTTTTGCCACTCCATGTCGGGCTCTCCTGTTGGTGTTTGTTGCCGGCGGCCGGCCGGATTTGGTGACGCTGCCCCCGGCCTTTTGAACGGGATACACCATCGCCTGCATGTTTGTGACAAAAACCGCGCGGGGGTTTCAGTTTTTCCGGCGGCGGGGCGGCCGACGTCGGGGCGTCGCGGGATGAGAGTCGCGCCGCCTTGAAGTCATCCTTCGACTTCGCCGCACGCAATCCGACTTCGGGCGTTCGGGCGGCCGGCTCACTCCTGCCGCTTCGGGCGCTTGAAGAAGTAGACGGTCGAGCTGTTGCCGCTGCCGTCGCTGAGCTTAAAGTCCGTGCGGAGGCCGGTCAGCTCCCAGCCATCTTCGCCCAGCTTGGCGAAGGCGTTGCCGAGCGCCTCCTCCTCGTTCGCGCCCTCTATCTCTTCGGAGCCGCCGGGGAAGTAGCGCACGTGCGCGGCGGGGACGTTCGTCGGCGAGGTGATGCTGAAGCCCTTCTGGTGATATCTGAAACCCTTGATGACGCAGTACTCCCACTTCCTCGGGGCCGGGGCCGCGGGCTCGTCGTCCTCGTCTTTCCGTCCCGAGCCCTGCGTGCGCGCGTCGGCCGCGCCCTCGCCGCGCGGGAGCTTGATGGCGGGCCCGGCGACCGGCCCCTGCGGCCTGCGCTGCGGCTCGGACTGCGCCGCGCCGCCCGACGCCGCGCCGTAGGCCGCGGGCGTGAGCGCCGCCGCGATGATGAGGAGGGCGGCGCGTGCGAGCGCGCGTGCGTTGTGTCTTGTGAACATTTCGGCTGTACCCCTTTCGGATGAGAGAATCTGCCGGCGTCGTCGTTGTTGAAACACGCGCGGCGCGGCGGCCGGTGCCGGAATTTTAGATAAACTGGTGCCGGAATTTTAGATAAAAGGCGGGGTGTTGGGAACCCGCCCGGGCTGTTCGGATGAGTTTGGCGCGAACCGAAGAGATGGGGGCAGCGAGTCCGAGCCGTTTCGCGCGGCTGCTGCTGCGCGAGTGGCGGCGGGCTGGCTGGCCCCTGCGCGGCGAGCGGGCGCTTGTCGCGGTCTCGGGCGGGGCCGACTCGACGGCGCTGCTGCTCGCGCTAGAAGAGCTTTCGGGCGCGGGGCTGCTCGGCGTGGGGCTGACGGCGGCGCACCTCGACCACGGTTTGCGCGGCGGGCGCTCGTGCGAGGACGCGCTGTGGGTGGAGGGGTTGGCACGCTCGCTCGGCCTCGGGTGCGTCGTGGGGCGCGCGGACGTGGAGGGGCTGGCGCGCGAGCGGCGCGACAACCTTGAGCAGGCCGCGCGGCGCGCACGCTACGAGTTTCTCGCCGGGGCGGCGCGCGAGGCGGGCGCCGGCGCGGTGCTCGTCGCGCACACGCTCGACGACCAGGCCGAGACCGTGCTGCTGCGTCTCCTGCGCGGGAGTGGCGCGGAGGGATTGGGCGGGATGGCCGCGGAGCGCATGCTCGAAGTCGGCGGCGGGGCGCTCGCCCTGCGCCGGCCGCTTCTGGCCTGGGCGCGGCGCGCCGACACCGAAGGGTACTGCCGCGCGCGCGGCGTCGAGCCTCGCGCAGACGAGATGAACGATGACGAGGCTTACGCGCGCGTGCGCGTGCGCCGCCGCCTGCTGCCGCTGCTGGAGACCTTCAACCCGCGCGCGGCTGAGGCTCTGGCGCGCGCCGCGTCACTGCTGCGCGAAGACTCCGCGGCGCTCGACGCGCAGGCCGCCGCGCTGCTCGAAGAGGCGCGCCCGGACGGGGAGAGCGCGGGCGAGGGGGGAGATGGGGCGTATGTGCGGGCGGATGCGGAGGCGCGGGGCGGGGAGGCTTGGCCGCTGCGCGTCGAGGTGCTCGCGGCGTCAATGCCGGCCGTCAGGCGTCGCGCGCTGCGTCTGTGGCTGGCGCGCGGGCGCGGCGACCTGCGCCGCCTGTCGCGCGCACACCTGCTCGGCGTCGAGAGGCTGTGCGAGGGCGCGCGCGGCGGCCGCGTCGCCGAACTGCCGGGCGGCGGCCGCGTCGAGCGCCAGCGCGGGCTGCTCACGTTTCGGCGCGAAGAATAGCGCGCCGCTCGCGCTTTACGTTCTGCCCGGCCGTCGTTGTAGAAAGGGTTGCCCGCCCGCCGTTGAAAAGAGGCCCGCGGGCGTGCTTTCCTTGGAAAAGGTTGAAAAAGCGCATCGCGGAACCTACAATCGAAGCGGGGCGGGCGTCCACGCATCGAGCCGCCCGGATGCACAACGGGGCGCGGGCGGCGGGCATCCAAGTAGAGCCCGGCCGCCGTATTGTTTAGCGAACAGCTCTCCGGCGGGCGTCGGCCGAGGCGCTAATGTTCAAGGGTTTCCGGGGAGCGACAAAAGACGCCGGATGGTTTATTATCGGCGTCGGAGGCGTAGAAGATTTTGAGTTCCACTGCTAGACAATTAATTTTCTGGGTGCTCATCCTGGCCGGCGCGGTGATGCTCTACACGTTCGTCGTCAACAAGCAGGGCAAGGACGCGAAGCCCCTGGCTTACGGCGAGCTGGTCGAGAAGGTGCGCGGCGAGCAGATCGTCGACATGACGATCAAGCAGTCCGAGATTGTCTCCGCCGACAAGGACAAGAACGAGTTCCGCACGCCCATCGAAGGCGACAAGATCAAGGGCGACCTCGTCGCGCTCGCCACCGAGCGGAACCCGGCCGGCCAGCCCCACGTCAAGAAGCTCCAGATCGAGCCCGCCACCAGCGGGGCCTTCTGGTCGATCCTGATGTGGTGGGGCCCCGTCCTGCTCCTGGTCGGCTTCTGGATTTTCATGCTGCGGCAGATGCAGTCGGGCGGCAACAAGGCGCTCTCCTTCGGCAAGTCGCGCGCGAAGCTCCTGAACAACCAGCAGAAGCGCGTCACCTTCAAGGACGTCGCCGGCGTGGACGAGGCCAAGGAGGAGCTTCAGGAGATCATCGAGTTCCTCAAGGAGCCGCAGAAGTTCCAGAAGCTCGGCGGCCGCATCCCCAAGGGCGTGCTGCTCGTCGGCCCCCCGGGCACGGGCAAGACCCTGATGGCGCGGGCCGTCGCGGGCGAGGCCAACGTCCCGTTCTTCTCCATCTCGGGCTCTGACTTCGTCGAGATGTTCGTCGGCGTCGGCGCGTCGCGCGTGCGCGACCTCTTCGAGCAGGGCAAGAAGAACGCGCCCTGCATCATCTTCATCGACGAGATCGACGCCGTCGGCCGTCACCGCGGCGCGGGCCTCGGCGGCGGGCACGACGAGCGCGAGCAGACTTTGAACCAGCTCCTCGTCGAGATGGACGGCTTCGAGTCTAACGACGGCGTCATCATCATGGCCTCGACGAACCGGCCGGACGTGCTCGACCCGGCGCTGCTGCGCCCCGGCCGCTTCGACCGCCGCGTCGTCGTGCCCCGTCCCGACGTCCGCGGGCGCGAGGGCATCCTCAAGGTTCACACGCGCAAGATTCCTCTGGGCGAGGACGTCGACATCAACGTCATCGCGCGCGGCACGCCCGGATTCACCGGCGCGGACCTCGCCAACCTCGTCAACGAGGCGGCCCTGAACGCCGCGCGCTACAACAAGAAGATCGTCAACATGGCGGACTTCGAGCTGGCGAAGGACAAGGTCTTGATGGGGGCCGAGCGCAAGTCGATGGTCATCACCAACGAGGAGAAGCGCGTCACCGCCTACCACGAGGCCGGGCACACGCTCGTCGGGCTGAAGGTGCCGAACGCCGACCCCGTCCACAAGGTGACCATCATCCCGCGCGGCATGGCGCTCGGCGTGACGCAGCAGTTGCCCGAGGGCGACCGCCACAGCTACACGAAGGAGTACCTGCTCGGCCAGATCGCCATCCTGATGGGCGGCCGCCTCGCCGAAGAGGTCTTCCTCGGCAGCATCACGACCGGCGCGTCGAACGACATCGAGCGCGCGACCGAGCTGGCGCGGGCGATGGTCTGCGAGTACGGCATGTCGAACCTCGGGCCGCTCACCTTCGGCAAGAAGGAGGAGCAGATTTTCCTGGGCCGGGAGATTTCGCAGCACCGCGACTTCTCCGAGGACACGGCGATCAAGATCGACCAGGAGGTCAAGAAACTTGTCGGCGACCAGTACGAGCGCGCGCGCAACATCATCGAGGAGAACCGAGACACCATGATTCGGCTCGCCGAGACGCTGCTCGACCGCGAGACGCTCGACGCCGTGCAGATTCGCCGCATCATCGCCGGCCTCCCGCTCGACGACGACGACTCGTCCTCGTCGCACAAGGACGACTCCGACCGGCCGCAGCTCAAGGAGCCCGCGGCCAGCCCGCTCAAGCCGATTCTCCCGCCCATCACGGGCGGCAACCCGGCCCCGGCCTAAAGCCGGAAGGCAGAGCTAAAAAGGCGGAAGGCAAAAGTGGGGGCGCGCCCTTTACTTTTGCCTTCCGCCTTTTTACTTTGGCCTCATGGAACGTGAGTGGAAACTGTCGCGCCGCGCGCTCGCATGGGGCGCGCGCACGCTCGTCATGGGCGTGCTCAACGTGACGCCCGACAGCTTCAGCGACGGCGGGCGCTTCTTCGACCTCGGCCGCGCGCTCGAACACGCCGCGCGGATGGTCGAGGAGGGCGCGGACGTCCTCGACGTCGGCGGCGAGTCCACGCGTCCGGGCGGCTCGGCGGTGGACGAAGAGGAGGAGGCGCGGCGCGTCGTCCCCGTCGTCGGGGCTCTGGCCGCGCGCGTGCGCGTCCCCGTTTCGGTGGACACGACGAAGGCGGGCGTGGCGCGCGCCGCGCTCGACGCCGGGGCCGAGATCGTCAACGACATCTCGGGCCTTCGCTTCGAGCCCGCGCTCGCCGACGTCGCGGCCCGCCACGACGCCGGCCTGATACTCATGCACTCGCGCGGCGACTTCGAGACGTTGCACTCGCAGGAGCCGGTCGCCGACATCGTCAAAGAGGTCTCCGGCGACTGGCGGCGGGGCGTAGGGGAGGCGGAGCGGCGCGGCGTCGGGCGCGGGAGGATCGTGCTCGACCCCGGCATCGGCTTCGGCAAGACGCAGAGGCAGAACGTGGAGCTGATAGCGAAGCTGGACGTGCTGGCGCGCGACTTCCCCGAGTTCCCGCTGCTCGTCGGCACCTCGCGCAAGTCCTTCGTCGGCCGCCTGCTCGGCGGCGCGCCGGCCGATGGGCGCGTACACGGCACGATGGCCTCGGTCGCGGCGGCCGTCCTGCGCGGCGCGTCCGTCGTCCGCGTCCACGACATCCGCGCCGCCGTCGAGACCGTCCGCGTCGCCGACGCGATAAAGGCGGAAGCCTCTTCGGGGGGTGAAGGATGAAGGCGGAAGTGACGGCCGTCAGCACTACTTTCATCCTTCCGCCTTCGTCATTCCTGCCCCCGACTTGTCACCCGCCGCGGCTCTGTCGTATCGTCAACGCTTCCGCCCGCGTCTTAACGCAGTCGAGGTCACAGTCAACCAATGCCCCTGAGTTATAAAGTTTTCCGCGCGGCCGCGCTCGTCGCCGTCGTCGTGTTCGCGTCGGGCTTCCGCGGCTGCTACAAGCCGGTGAGCAAGACGGGGCTGCCCGCGCACGTCAAGACGGTCGCGGTGCCCGCCTTCCAGAACCAGGCGCTCCGCTACCGCATCGAGTCGCGCTTCACGGACTCGGTGATGCGCGAGATTCTGCGGCGCGGCAAGGGCCTGCGCGTGCAGAGCGAGACGAAGGGCGCGGACGCGGTCGTCGACGGGACGATCAAGGGCTTCGCCTTCTACGGCGTGCTGCTCGACACGCGCGGCCGGGCGCGCATCTTCGAGGTGACGATCAGCGCCGCCGTCACCGTCCGCGACCAGGTCACCAACCGCGTCCTCTACGACAACCAGGACTACGTCTTCCGCGGCGAGTTCGAGTTCACCGACGACCCGCGCAGCTTCTTCAACGAGGAAGACCCGGCCATCCAGCGCCTCTCGCGCAGCTTCGCCGAGAGCCTCGTCTCCACCCTCGTCAACGGCTTCGGAGTCAATGAAGAACAGTAGACAGTAGTCAGTAGACAGTAGTCAGTAGGGCTCCGCCCGGCGGGCGCTGACGCTGACGCTGACGCCCCGACGATTCGCTAACGAAGTTTTTTCTACTGACTACTGTCTACTGACTACTGTCTACTTCTTATGTCCACCATCACGCGCGAAGAGTTGTGGCGGAGGCTGAAGGGGGGGAAGGTGGAGCCGCTCTACCTCCTCTTCGGGCCGGAGGACTACCTGCGGGACGCGGCGGCGCGCGCGGTGGCGGAAGCGGCGCTGAAGGGCGCGCCGCTGCGCGAGTTCAACGAGTCGAGCTACAGCCTCGCGTCCGCGGACGTGCAGCAGGCGATAGCCGCCGCCGAGCAGTTGCCGATGATGGGCGGCCGGCGCGTCGTCCACGTCACGGACTTCGGCAAGCTGCGCGAGGCGGACGAGGAGGCGCTCGTCCGCTACGTCACGCGCCCCTCCGAGACTTCGACGGTCGTCTTCGTCTCGGGCGACCTCGACAAGCGGCGCAAGCTCAGCAAGACACTGATGGACGTCTGCACGAGCGTCGAGTTCGCGGAGCTGAAGGACGCGGAGCTGGCCGCGTGGGCGCGCGACCGGCTCAAGCACCTCGGCGCGCACGCCGACGAGAGGGCGCTGCGGCAGGTCGTCGCGCTGGCGGGCGCGGGCGTGCGGCAGTTGGCGACGGAGCTGGAGAAGCTTTCGACCGCGGCGCTCCCCGGCGGGCAGATCACGATGGAGCTGGTCGACGCGCTGGTCGGGCGCTCGCGCGAGCTGTCGAACTTCGAGCTCTCCGACCACCTCATCGCGCGCGACCGCCGCCGCGCGCTCGAAACCCTCCGCAAGCTCCTCGACGACGGGGCCGAGCCCGTGATGCTCATCGGGCTGCTGGCGAGCAACTTCCACCGGCTCGCGCTCGCCAAGGAGTTGATGTCGCGCGGCGCGCCCGAGCAGGAGGTCTTCCGCGTCGTCAACATGCCCTTCAGCCAGCGCAAAGAGTTCCTCGCCACCGCGCGCCGCGCCGACTCGCGCGAGCTGGCGCGGCGCATCGTCCGCATCGCCGAAGCCGACCTCGCCATCAAGACCTCGCTCGGCGGCGGCGGCGACCGCGGCTCCCGGCTCCAACTCGAAATGCTCGTCTGCGAGCTGTCGGCCTGACCTCCTAAAAGTCCAGCGGCCTCAAGTCGGGCTCGACCCACCCGTGCCGCGCCCCTTCCGAGTCGATCAATCCCTTGCTGTAGTAGTCGAAGATGAGGCGCGAGCCGCCGCACTCCGCGGCCAGCCCGTTGGTCAGCTCCGCGAGGCCAAGGCCCGCGGGCGCGCGGCCGACGTAGGCGCGGACCCGCTTGAGCCAGAAGACGGTTATCGTCTCGTGGTAGAGGCTCGGGTTGACGCCGTGCGCCGCGGCGTACCTGCCGATGCCGGAGCGTAAGCGCGCGAGCGCCTCCGCGTCGTCCTCGCGCAGCAGGTAGCAGAGCGCGACGAGCAGGTGCTCCCTGTGGTTGAACTCGGCCGCGGGCAGCTCGCACGACTCGAACCCGCGGACGACCTCCTCCGCCTCCTCGTCGCTGCCGTAAGGCTCGTTCGGCTCTGGCATCTGTTCAGACTCCCGGGGCGCAGGCCCGAAGCAAAAAAGCGAGGCAGGCCGCTGACGACGGCCTGCCTCGCTCAGGTTGATTTTTTTCTAGCGGCTTACTTACCCGACTCGCCGACGTGCATCGTGAGGCGCGACTTGTGACGCGCGGCCGCGTTGCGGTGGAGCACGCCCTTCTGGACGGCCTTGTCGATGAGCGAGACGGTCTGGGACAGAAGCCCCTGCGCCGCGCCGGCGTCGCCCGACTCTATCGCCGCGCGCAGCTTCTTGATCCCGGTGCGCAGGCGGCCGCGGTTGCCGCGGTTGATGTCGCGCCGCTTCTCATTCTGACGCACGCGCTTTTCGGCTGACTTGTGATTAGGCATCTCTGAATTCAACTCCGTCTGGACTAAACTTCTCTTCAAAAAAGCTTCCGGGGTCTCTGTCGTGAATACGCCCCCAGAGCAAAGCCCAAAGTA
>DASVSK010001041.1:0-2771 GCA_036388135.1 Pyrinomonadaceae bacterium
GCTCGCGCTCGTCGAGTCCCCCCATCGCGGCCATCAGCGCGTTCAGCGTCTCGTTGACCGCGTGCGGCGCGCCGCCCGCCGCCGGGCGCATGAACTCCGCGAGCCCCAGGGCGCGCGCCACCCGCGCCGAGCCGCCGTCGCAGACCTCGGCCAGCGTGTCGGCGTCCGCCGCGCCCGAAGCGAGCGCGCCGTCCGTGAGGCGCGCCACGCGCCGCAGCTCGCGCGCGACCGCGCCCGCGCCGCGAGACGCGGACAGCGCGCCGCACGCCGCCCCGCACGCCGCCCCGCCCAGAAGCATCACCCGCTCCGACGCCACGCGCCGGCGGCTGCGCCACCCCTCGCGCGGCGCGTGCGCGTAGTCGAACACGGGGCGCTCGACGCGCCAGCCCATCCCACGCCGCTTGTAGGCCGGCAGCGACTCGAAGTACCGCTCGAAGAGCGCGAGCAGGGACTTGTCCGCGGGCGAGTCGGTCGTGTCGTGGAAGAAGAGGCGCGTCGTGTAGTCGCCGCGCGCGGGCGAGCCGGCGAACGCCTCCCAGAGGAGCTGCCTGTGCGCGCTCGCGTCCTCGGTGCTGACGAGTATCTCGCCCGCGCCGAAGTCGGCCTCGTCGCGCGCCTCGCCGCGCGCGAACCCGCGCGCCACGGTGCCGACCGAAGGGCGCACGCGCGAGGCCGCCGCACCGCCGTCGAACTGCCGCGCCACCGGCGAGTCGGCCCCCGACGCGTCGACGAACAGCCGCGCCGCGAAGAACCGGCGCGCGCCGCCCGGCCCCTCCGCCTCGACCGTCACGCGCGAGGGCTCGACGTAGGCGCGCACGAAGCGCAGCTCCCGCAGGACGGCGCAGCCCTTAGGCGCGAGCCCGGCGAGACGCCCGGCCGCCGCCGACGTCAAACGCTCGCCGTCGACCGCCACGTCGAGCGCGCCGCTCACCCACAAGGGCTCGGCCTTGACGCGCGAGGCCGCGTCGTGGAACTTCACGAAGCCGCCGCGGTAGCGGTTCAGGACCGCCGCCTCGACCTCCTCGCGCGTGAAGACCCCCGCGCACGCCAGCTCCTCCAGCTCGTCCTCCGAGAGTTTCCAGACGCCGCCCGCCTCGCCCCCCGCGCGCGCGCCGCCCACGACCAGCACGCGCCTTTCGTGCGCGCAGGCGAGCGCCGCCGCGTGCAGCAGCGCGGCCGCGCCCCCCGCGTAGACGACGTCGAACTCGCCCTCGGCCTCGCGCCCCGCGGGCGGCGCGCCGCGCACGACGGCCTCGGCCGACGCGTGCACCCCTCCGCGCGTCTCGCGGTCGGCGCGCCACGCCGTCTCCAGCTCCCAGATGCGCCTCAGCCACTCCTCGCGCCGCGGCAGCGTGCCGAAGCTGGCGACCGTCTCGGGGTAGAGGCGTCGGAAGTGCGCGAGGTCGGGGGCGGCGGACGCCGCGCGCGCGTTCTTGAAGGCCGGGAGCGATTTCGTCGGAGCCGTGGCGACCATCGTAGAGCCTCTTTGCGGGAGCACTTCGGGAGACGCGCCCGCCACCACAGGCGTCGGCGCGCCGCGAGGAGTTGATTTTTTTTGTCAGGGAGACTTTGGTTTCGCCGGGCGAGTGTAGCCGAAGCCCGCGCGCGGGGTCTAGCACTCCGCGCCGCCGGGGGAGGTTGAGAGAAAAATGTTACCTCGCGGCCACACTTCGGCGCGCGGTCCGCTTTAGCGGCGTGAGCGCGAGATGAGCCCGATGACGGCGACGAAGAGCGCCGAGCCGATGATCGACCAGACGACGGGGAAGGTCTTGCCACCCACCTGCACGGGGAGCAGCTCGGGCATCCCGGCCTGCCGCGCGAGCCACACCCCGAGCAGCGCGCCGACGAAGCCGAGGGCTATCGAGACCAGGCAGCCGCCGCGCGAGTACCCGCCGATGGCCTGCCCTATCGCGCCGCAGACGCCCGCGACCAGCAGCAGCAAGAGCAGATCGATGAGAGTCATCACAAGTCTCCTGTCACGTGTTCCGTCTCGGCCCCGAGCATAATCGAAGCGCCCGCGGCAGGCAAAGTAAATCGCCGCCGCCCGCGGGGCCGAATTTTTCTGGAAGCCGGCGCGCCGTAATCCGCAAAACTTTTGCTTCACAACCGCGCGCACGAACCTCTATACTTTTTTTGAGGCGGCGACTCGACCCGAGCCCGCCGCTTTGAAAAGCGACACCGACAAAGGCCACCCGCGGCGAAAGCCCCGGCGCGCAAAGCCGTTGACCTAAACGCCCTGTAAACGATGGGGCGCACGGACGCAGCGGTCGCCGAAGTGATGCCAGAGAGAGACGAAAACACGAGAGGCCGGAGGCGCGCGAGACGTTCGACGCGCCCCGGCCTCGGCGTTTGCAACGCCCGCGAAAAGCATTGTGGGCGTATGACTTACGGGCGCAGCCTGTCAGCCCGCGGGTGCCCCCGCGGAAGCAACTGGGGCGACCCCCCGGACATCTTAAACTGGCACGTCGCGGCGATCATCATCCCCTTCAGGTCACGCGGCCCGGCTCGATAGAGACCCGAACAGAACCTGAAGACCGGAACGAAATTCTTAAGGAGATTTACCGCCAATGCGTAAACTTATCATCGCCACCCTGCTCGTCGCCTCGGCCTTCGGCGCGGCGTCCGCGCAAAACAACAACGAAATCCCGAACATGGGGCGCGCGCCCAAGCAGGCCGACGGCATCGGCCGCCTCGACCTCCGCATCGTCGACCAGGACGGCAACCCCGTGCAGGGCGTCCGCGCCGACCTCCAGTCGAAGCGCTCGGGCGGC
>DASVSK010001042.1:0-4287 GCA_036388135.1 Pyrinomonadaceae bacterium
CAGTCCGGAATCCGGATTGCGCGCCCGCCGCGCGTCTTCTCTTTAGAAGATCAACTTCAGTTGGTAGCGAATGACTCGCCCGCCGGCGTCGGCGAGCGAGGTGTTCGGCACGAGGAAGAAGCCGGCGGTCGAAGTGTTGACCGACGACGCGATGAAGTTGGAGCCGGTCGGGTTGCCGAGGGGCGCGAACGGGCTCACGCTCCCCTGACCGATCTGCGGGTGGTTGAAGATGTTGTAGAACTCCGTGCGGAATTCGAGGGTCGTGTTCTCCGTCATCCTCGTCCGCTTCATCACGTTGACGTTCCAGTTGTTGAGCCCCGGCGAGCGCTCCGTGTTGCGGCCGAGGTTGCCCGTGCGCGGGGCGCTTCCGGCGAGCCCGGCGACGTAGGTCGGGAGCCCGATGAACTGCGCCGTGGCCGGGTCGATGGGCGCGTTGTTGGCGTCGGGGTTGACGTAGCCGGTGATGAACCCCTGCGCGTTGACGACGGGGCGGGCGCGGACGCCGCGCTGCCCGTCAGGGTTGAAATCGGGGCGGTCGAGCGTCGCGCCGCCGATGCCGTCCGAGTCCAGGCCGTTGAAGACCGTGAAGGGCACCCCCGACTCGAAGGTGGTCACGCCCGAGACCTGGAACCCGCCGAGGAGGTGGCCGACGAAGCCGCGCTGCTCCTTGAAGAACGGCGACTCGACGATGTAGGTGAAGGACGCGCGGTGCGTGCGGTCGAACAGCGACACGGCGCGGTCGAGCCGGTCGCCGCCGAAGACCGCGGGCGTCTGGAAGAACGGCTGGTTGGAGAAGCCGCCGGCCAGCGAGCTGAAGACTTCGCTCGCGTTGTCGATCAGCTTCGAGAAGGTGTACGCGCCCGTCAGCGTGAAGTTGTTCGAGAAGCGTCGCCTGACCTCGACCTGCCCGGCGTGGTAGCTGGACGAGCCGCCGTTGGTGCGCACAGACCGGCTGCCCTGTATGTTGTCGAGCCGCCCCGACAGCGGGCAGAGCGTCCCGGCCGCGAACTGCGCGGTCGCCTGCGCGGCCGTCACGGCAGCGGTCGGCGCGCAGTTCGGGTAACCCGCGGGCGTGTTCAGGCGCAGCTCGGGCCGCACCAGCGGGTTGGCGTCCTCGTTGATGTAGAGCTTCGTCCCCTTCGAGCCGACGTAAGAGACGTCGACGACCGTGTTGAAGGGCAGCTCGCGCTGCATCCCGGCCGACCAGCGCTGGTAGTAGGGGTTGACGAGGTTCGGGGCGATGAGCGTCTGCGCGCTCAGGGGCGTGACCGCGGCGGCCGTGGTCGGGATCGCGGCGAGGAAGTTAGGCGTGCCGCGCGGGTTGGCGGCGTTCACGCCCGAGCTGAGCGTCGTGGCGATCAGGTTGGGCGAAGACGTCGCCGCGTTCGACGCGATGTTGTTGAAGAACGAGTCGTAGCCGATCTGGTAGCCGGCGCGCAGCACGGTCTTCCGCTCGCCGAAGAGGCGGCCCATCAGGCCACCCGTCCCGGCGGGCGAGTAGGCGATGCCGACGGTCGGGGCGAAGTTGTTCCGGTCGGCCCGCACCTGGTTCGGCAGCGCGTAAGGGCCGAGGCGCGTCGCCGGGTCGACGTTGAAGAGCCCTGTGTAGGCCGGCGTGCGCAGCGTGTTGAAGGGCGTCCCGAAATACTCGTAGCGTATCCCGAGCGTCAGCGTCAGCGCCTCGGTCGCCTTCCAGCGATCCTGGAAGAAGGCCGCGGTGCGGTAGAGGGCGGGGTTGTAGACGGCGCTCCCGAAGTCGCGCGCGGTCGTGCCGCCCGAGCCGCCGAAGTTGTCCACGAAGTTGGCGAAGGCGGTGAATCCCGTGCTGGCGGCGAAGGTGACCGAGCCGCGGGGGGTGAAAGGCGCGGCCTGCGTCGAAATCTGCCGCAGGAAGTCGACGCCGCCGCGGAAGGTGTGGTTGCCCTTGACGTACGTGGCCGTGTCCTGAACCACGTAGTTGTTCGCGATGCGCCCCTGCGGGAAGCTGTTCGAGGTGCCGAGCGACGTGATGAGCTGGACGTTGATTCTGGGGAGCACGCCGCCGGGGCCGCCCGGGTCGGTGATGGGGAAGCCGAGGTCGATGCGGTTGTAGGCGAGGCGCGTCTCGTTGGTGAGGACCGGCGAGAAGACGTGCGTGTTGGAGAGGAGGAAGTTGTAGTAGCGCGAGGTGCTGTCGGCGTCGAAGCCCTCGAAGGTCGAGCTGCCGATGGTGCCGCCGAAGGGGATAATGTTGCTGTCCGACAGGAACCGCGCCGAGAACTGATCCCTCTGGGTCAACTGGCTGTCGATGCGGAGCTGGAACTGCTTGTCCGTGTTGAGCACCTTGAAGCCTCTGAAGTAGGTGCCGAACTCGATGTCGCCGCGGCCGGAGCCGAGCGCGATGTTGAAGGGGCTCGCCACCGCGACGGCGTTCTGCGTGGCGTCGAGGTACAGGTCGACGTTGGCGTTTGCGCCCTGCGGGAAGAGCTGCCGCAGGCGCGCGCGCCCCGCCGCGGTCGGCGTGGTCAACTGCGACTGCGAGTTGGAGCGCTGCCGGTCTTCCTGGTAGGCGACGAAGAAGAAGGTCTTGTTGCGCCCGCTGTGCAGGGCGGGGCCGCCTTCGCCGAAGCGCGGGAAGTAGACGGGGCCGCCGAAGGTGCCGGCGAAGATGTTCTCGATGCCGAACGGCAGGCCGTCGGCCGCGATGGCCGGGTCGCGCGACTCGGAGCTGGTCACCGCGTCGTCCACCCTGGAGTCCAGCAGGTAGGAGAGCGTGCCGTGGTACTCGTTCGTCCCCGACTTGGTGATGGCGTTGATGACGCCGCCGCCGGAGCGTCCGAACTCGGCGTCATAGTTCGAGGTCTGGACCGAGACCTCCTGCACCGCGTCCGGGTTCGTGATCTTGAAGCCCTGCCCGGCGACCGAGATGTCGTTGTTCTCCGTGCCGTCGATCAGGAAGTTGTTCGAGCGGCCGCGCGCGCCGTTGATGGAGAAGGTGTTGTCGCCGAAGCCGCCGCGGTTGCTGGACACGCCGGGCAGCGTCAGCGCCAAAAGCGTCGGGTTGCGCCCGGCGACGGGCAGCTCCGTCACCTGCGCCCGGCTGATGTTGCCGCCGCGGACGGGGGCCTCCGTCTGGAGGAGCGCGCCGGACTCCGCCGTGACGCTGATCTCAATCGCCTGCCCGCCGGGAGACAACTGCGCGTCCACGGTCGAGGTCTGGTTGGCGTTGACGATGACGTCGTTACTGATGACGGAGCCGAAATTCGGCGCGGCGATCTTGACCGAATAGGTTCCGAGGTCCACCGCCTCGAAGCGGTAGACGCCTTCGTCGTTGGTGACGGTCGAACGGGTGACGGTGGTCGCCGTGTTGGTGATGGTCACCTCCGCGCCGGCGATGACGGCGCTGTTCGGGTCGGTGACGACCCCGCTGATTGTCCCGCGACTCGTTTGAGCCTGCGCCGAGAGCGCAAGAGTCAGCAACGCGGTCACCAGCATCAATACTCTTTTCATCTGACTTCTCCTGATCTAGTTGCTCTCCATTACCCGCGGCGCGGCCGACGTCGGACGTTCAGGGTCGAATGCGTCCGGCTGTCATCATCTCGACGGGTCTTCAAGAGCGTTGGAACCCTGGGGATGTTGCGGTCGGGTGAGCAACAACCGTTCCACCTACGATCAGAACTAAGTCGATCCTCTAAAGTGATTATTTATCTAAGGAATGTTCACGCCTGTGAAAGCCGAGCCAACTGCTAACTTGCAAATTTCGGAAATCTACGACGCGCAGGATTTAGAAATCGCAACTTTAATTCCATTGTTTAGAACAATTACAGATAGATGGAATCCATCGTATAGGACGGACGTCTATACGGAACGAGCATGAGATTAATTGACAGGCCTCGCATCCGACGCGATGAAGCGCGCGTGAGTGCTTTGAGAAGTAGAGCCGATAAATGAAGGAGGCCGCGCTCAACTCTTACGAGAAATTTTTATCGCTCAAACCCACGGAACGAAAACGGCAAAAAACTGCCGGACAAGATAACGGCCGAGTTGAAGCAACCTTGAAAGAAGACGCTCATCACCCACCTCACCCAGCTTCACTCACCCGCCCTGGACGGCCTCATACGATAGATATGAATCGCAGCACTCTTTGTAATGAATTTAAGCAATCTTGATAGAGTTAAAATACCGACCTTATCGGACGCGCCGGCTTAGCTTGCGCACGGCAGAGCGCGGGCGGGGACTACGAATGGCCCCGCCCGCGCTCTGTTTGCGTGAACATATGACGGTCAAGGCACGGGCGGGCGGGGGGGG